>QHBQ01000514.1 GCA_003243865.1 Candidatus Chloroheliales bacterium
ACATCGAAGCCGGGGCGCATCACGTAGGTGCCAAGCTCGCCTTGCAGGTAGTGGTATGGCCCGTGCTGCGCGTACCAGGCGGGCAAATCGCTGATGCCGCTGACTGGATAGGTGCGCACCATTTCGGGCGTGGGTAGCTCCTGATGCACCGGCATACCGTGCAGGTGCATATGCGGCACGTGCTGATAGCTGGCCCCGTTCTCCCAGAAGCTGGCCTTACCATATTCGTCGTTGAGGAAGCGGCGCACCAGCAGGCGCATTTGCTCAAGCTCGGCCAGGTGGGTAGGCGGCAGCGCGCCGATGCAGGGGAGATGGGCGCGGCTATTGATCAGGATGTGGCCGGGGAACAGGGCGAAGCGGGCGGCAATGATGTAGAAGTTCTCGCCCTGCTCCAGCAGCACCGGCAGCATCTGCGGCCAGTCGCAGAAGGGGCAGTCGGCGTCGCTATATTTTGGGCTACCCACGCAGCACCGCCCCTACTTCCTTGTTCAGCCGCGCCACAATGCGGCCACGTAGATTGTTGATCTCCTCCTCGCTGAAGGTAGACTTGTAGCTCTGGAAGGTGAGGCTGTAGGCCAGGCTCTTCTTGCCGGGCGGAATGGGCGCGCCGGTGTAGACATCGAACAGCGTCGCTGCGGCCAGATTCCTGCCGCCGGTCTGCTCGATCAGGCGCTGCACCTGGCCCGCTGGCACATTTTCATCCACGATGAGGGCGAGGTCCTGCCGCACGGTGGGGAACTTGCTGATCGGGCGGTACTTCTGCTCCGCCGCCTGCATCGTCAGGGTGAACAGCGCATCGGCGTCGAGGTCGAAGAGCGCGACTCGCTGAGGCGGGCTGGGCAGGTCCCACTGCGCGGCGGCAGCGGGGTGCATCTCGGCGACAATGCCGACCATCAGGCCATTGACCAACACCGCCGCGCTCCGCCCCGAGTGGAGCAAGCCACTAGCATCCTGTACATGGCTGAAGGCCACATCGGCGAACTCAAGGTGGGTCAGCAACCCCTCGACGATACCTTTGGCATCGAAGTAATCGAGCGGCTCGCCACCGTTAGGGTAGTAGCGACTGCGCGGCTCGCGCGGGCCGCACATGACCCCGCTGAGGCGGTGTGGCTCGTCGGGCAACTGCTCGTCACCGTTCGAGTAGAAGACATGGGCGATCTCGAACAGGGCGACCCGTTCGCTGTGGCGCAGGTTGTCGGCCAGGTTGTGGAACAGGCCCGGCAGCAGGCTGACCCGCAAGTATTCGCGCTCGGAACTGAGCGGGTTGAACAGGCGCAGCGGTTCGCGCTTGCGGTCGGCGGGAAACCAGGTCAGGCCCACGCCGCCAGCTTCGCCAATCACCTCATCCGGCTGCTGCCAGAGCAAATCAATGTCGCGGCGGCTCTGTAGCGAGTAGTTGATGACCTCATCCAGGCCCAGGCCGGTCATGATGTCGCGCACCCGCTCCTCGAACTCCCAGCTACGGTTGGGATGCTCCGGCGGCAGCGGGGTGTCGAGGCTGGTGGTGGGCAGGTTGTCGTAGCCGTACATCCGCGCCACCTCCTCCACCAGGTCGGCGGGGATGTTGACATCGTTGCGATAGCTAGGCACCGTCACCAGCACAGATTGACCGTCGGCCGGTGGCTCCAGGCCGAACTCCAAACGGGCGAGCAAGTCCATAATCGCGGTCAGGCTGAACTCCATCCCCACCAGGCGGGCCACTTCGCGGGTGATGAGGGTGATTTGCTTCAGCAGTTGCGGATTGGGGTAGATGTCAACCTCGCCATTAGCGATTTCGCCGCTCGCAACTTCGCGCAGGAACTCGGCGCAGCGGCGGGCCGCCCGCAGCGTGCCTGCCGGGTCTACGGTGCGCTCGAAGCGGTGCGATGCCTCGGTGTGCAATCCCAGCCGACGAGCGGTGCGGCGGACGCTGAGCGGGGCGAAGTGCGCCGACTCGATGAAGATGTCGTGGCTGCTTTCGTCAATCTCGCTGTTCGCGCCGCCCATCACCCCGGCGATGCCAATCGGCTTCTCCGCATCGCAGATGAGCAGCATCTGCTCGTCCAGCTTGTAGATGGTGTGGTCAATGCCCTCGACGGTCTCGCCAGGGCGGGCGCGGCGCACGATAATCTGCTTGCCCACGCACTTCTGCAAGTCGAAGGTGTGCAGCGGCTGACCCCATTCCAGCATCACGTAGTTGGAGATGTCCACCACGTTGTTGATTGGGCGCATTCCCGCCTTGAGTAGCCGCTCCTGCATCCAGGCAGGCGAGGGGCCAACCTTCACCCCGCGCACCAGCAGGCCGGAGTAGCGCGGGCAGAGGTCTACATCCTCGGCCGTGACAGTTACATCATTAGCCATATCCGGGCCGCTGGCGTGCAGCACATCTTCGGGATAATGCACCCGCGCGCCCTCCTCCCAGGTGAGCGCGGCCACCTCGCGGGCGGTGCCGATGGCGCTGAGGGCGCGGCCCAGGTTGGGAGTCAGTTCAAGCTCAATCACATAGTCGCCGAGGTAGTCGAGAAGCGGCACGCCGACTGGCGCATCGTCTGGCAGCAGCATGATGCCCTCGTGCTCATCGCTGATGCCCAGTTCCAGTTCGGAGCAGACCATGCCTTCCGACATGATGCCGCGCATCTTAGTCGGCCTTAGCACGGTAATCTCATGGGCCTCGGAGTGGCCGTTGTACAGCTGCGCGCCGCTCATCGCGAACGGCACCTTCGCTCCCTCGTGCAGGTTGGGTGCGCCGGTCACGACCGTGAGCGGCTGCGGCTGCCCATAGTTGACGGTGGCGAGAATGAGGCGGTCGGCGTCGGGGTGACGGTCCAGCTTCACCACCTGCCCGACGTAGACCTTATCCCAGTCAAGCTCCGCCGGGAAGCGCCTTATCTCCTCGACTGCCAGTCCGGCGGTCGCCAGGCGGCGGGCCAATTCTTCAGGCGTTACCTTCAGTGGCACGTAGTCGCCGAGCCAGCG
>QHBQ01000374.1 GCA_003243865.1 Candidatus Chloroheliales bacterium
AGGTTTCCGGGGGTTGGGGGCGCAGCCCCATAGCTGACCTACGTCAATGTTGCGGGTAAACTTCCTCGCTGGCAGCAATTGATCAGTGTCGCTTTCAATGAGCATCGGTGTGCTTCACCAGTCGGGGCTACGCCCCCGACCCCCGGAAACATTACCACCATGGCTGGCTTCAGCATGATTGATGCAGGGCGGCATTTCTCCCCCAAACCCCCGCTGGGGGCTTTTTGCTCTTAGCACTCAAAACTCAAAACTCAAAACTCAGCACTGCTCTACTGCGGCGGGGCCAGCGAGGTGAAGTAATCGCGGACGTAACCCTTCAGGTTCTGGGGGATGTAGCTATTTTGCAGGTCGCTGGTGGCCTTGTCGCTGTACTGCTTGTAGACTTGCGGATAGGGTACCGAGCCGTTGCCGCCGCTGCTGCCCGCGCTCTGGCCGGGGCCAGCGCCGCTGCCCGCGCCGCCGCTGCCCGAGCCGATCGGCTTGCCGCTACCGCTGCCGTTGCCATTGTTGCTGCCGATGGGCAGCGGCGTGCCGCTGTTGGGGTTCTGGATTGGCTCTGGGGCGTAGATGCGGTCGCCGCCACCGAGGCTGCCGCCTGAGCCGCCCTGCGATGCCGATGGTGTGCCGCTCTTGTCGGGACTGCTGCCCTGATTGCCGCTCTGTGAGCCGCCCTGGCTGCCGCTCTGCGGATTGTTGCCGGGCTGGGGGTTGCCCGGCTGCGGCGTGCCGCCCTTCTGACCGGGCTGCGGTGTGCCAGCGGCGTTGGCCTGATTGCCCGCCTGGTTGCCCGACTTGGCGGGGTTGTTGGCGGAGTTGTTGCCGCCCGCAACCGCAGTCCCCGCTGGCGCGGGGGTGGGCTGACCGGCCTGAGCGACTGCCTGTTCACCGTTCTGTACCTGGGCCAGCGCCTGCTGCAACTGCTGCTGCGCGGCAATGGACTGGGCGGCGTTGGCCACCTGCCCAGCCGCATCATCGAGCGCCTGGCGGGCAGCGTTGAGGTCACCCTTCTTCAGCGCATCGGCCACCCGTTGCAGCTTGGCGGCCAGCGTAGGGTCAACGTTGGCGAGCGCCTGGGCCGCCTGTGACATGGCAGCTTGCAGGTTGGTTAGCTGGTCGGGGCGCAGGCTGGGGATGTTGTTGGCGAGGTCGTGCAGCCCCTGGGCGGCATCCTGGAAGTTGCCCAGTTGCAGGTTGTTGGCGATCGCCTGGATAGCCGGGTCGGTGAACTTACCTAGCTCCTGGCCGAGCCGATTGAGCGCCTCCTTCTCGGCGAGGCTGGCGGGGTCTTGCAGCTTCTTGAGGTTCTCTTCGGTCTGCTGCATCCGCGCCAGCGCCTGTTCGCGGCTGAGGTTGCCATTGGCAAGGTCGTGGCGCAGGGCCTCGATTTCGGTGAGCAACTGCTGGCGTACTGGGTCGTCGGCATTGGGCGCTTGCTCGATCTCGTGCTGTACCTGCTGGATTTTGTCGGCCACGTTTTGCTGGGTTGCTTTTACCGCTTCGCGCTGGCGGGCAGCCGCCTCAAGTGGGTTGGGCGCGAACATCGCCAGCAGCAGCAGCACGCTGAGCGCGACAGTGAAGGTCAGATCACGGCGGGCGATGCGGATGGGGAAGGCGTGACGGATGTCGGCGCTGCCAGCGGCATGGGCGGCGTCCGCCGCTTGCAACGCCACCATCGTACCCTGCGCCCGCCGGTTGTGCGCGTCCACTGCGGTGCTGAGACGCTCGTTGAGGTTGAGCGCCTGGTCTATGCGACGGGCGATTTCGATGCGCGGACGGGGGCGGAGAAAGGCGAAGATGAAGTTGAGCGCGAGGGTTAGCGCGACCAGCCCACCAATCAGCTGCCACACTTGGGTGCGAGTGTAGACTGGCCAGATACGCGCCGCCACCGCCGCCAATGCCCCCAGCGCCAGGCCCGCGCCGACGGCAATTGGCAAACCGCGAATCGCCTCCTGCCAGCGCAGCCGCCGCTCCAGCCGCCGCAGGTCGGTCAGCAAATCGTCATAGACCGCCTGGGTATCAATAATCCGCATACTCATCGGGCAAACTCCAGATTCGTTGATGGCTCCTCCCCAAAGGGGGAGGCGGGGTGGGGGAGTGCCTTGCGCGGCATACACCCACTCAAGCCCGCGTTCTTCCCTGCTGCGCTCACAATTTGGAATAATGGCAACTCTGTTATAACATATAGACGCTGGATCGCAAAGGTAGGTTGCACATATATTACGCAAACGAGAGGGCAAACGGTTCAGATGTCGCTTGCCTTCTAAAAAGCCGGTATGATATACTGGCCCCAGACTGCGGCAAAGCTGGGAGCGCCCAGGTTTAGCGCATTGGGAGGCGCGATCGTTACTTTCGTAAATCTATAGTGAAGCAAACTCAAAGGAGAAGCAAGATGGCAAACTACGTACTGATTTACAATGACGGCAAGCTGCCGAAGACCGACGCAGAAAACGAAGTGATTATGGCGGCGTGGGTCAAATGGTTCGGCGACATCGGCGCGGCGCTGATTGATGCTGGCAATCCTTTCGGTAAGTCCACAGCAGTTGCCACCGATGGCACCGTCCAGGCGGGCGCACCGTCCGGTTTGACTGGCTACACGATCCTGAGCGCGGACAGTCTGGATGCCGCCACCGCATGGGCTAAGAACTGCCCCCACCTATCCAGCGGGGGCATCGTCGAAGTCTACGAGACCCTTCAGGTGATGTAACGGGATGGGGCTGCCAAATGCAAAACAGTAGGGGCGCACTAATCCGTGCGCCCCTACTCATGCCTCATGCCTAAAGGGGTAGTCACGCCTTTGTAGACGATTTGGGCCATTTCGTCGCGGCGGATGTTGTTGTTCGGCCTGAAGGTGCCATCGGGGTAGCCGTTGATGACCCCCTTGTTGTGCGCCGTCTCGATGCTGACGTAGAAGATGTTGGTGTTCGGCACATCGCTGAAGGTCTGCCCACCGCCGGTGGGGGTAAAGAGCGGATAGTGGGCAGCGTTGACCACCAGCTTGGTAAGCTGGGCGCGGGTAATGGGAATGTTCGGCAGGTAGCAAGGATAGGTGGCGCCGTGCGCGGTGCAGCCGGGCGCGTCAAAGCCGCTGAGGATGCCCGCATGGAAGCCAGTTTCGATGTAGACGTAGGCGAAGTAGCTGGATGGCACATCGGTGAAGTCGGGGCCGCCTGTCGGGGTGTAGAACGGGATGCCGAAGCCTAGCACTACCACCTTGGCGAACTGGGCGCGCGTGGAAGTGCCAGCCGGTGAGTAGTGGGTGGGGTCGGTGCCGTTGACCACGCCGCGACAGTAGAGGTAGATGATTGCCCCGCGGAAGACGTTACCGCTGATGTCCACGAAGGGAACAGGGCAGGTAGTTGGGGTTGGCCCGCCGGGCGTGTTGGTCGGTGCCGGGGTGTCGGTTGGGATCGGGGTGAAGGTCGGCACCGGCGTGTTGGTGGGGCCGCCCGGCGTATTGGTTGGCACCGGGGTGTTGAACGGCTGGCGGTAGCCCATGCTGGCACGATAGCTGGCGCTGCCGCTGTTGCCCGCCACCGGCTGGCCGATGGTCGCGCCGAGACGGTAGTTGGTTGAGGCTGCGCCCTCGCCGCCGCCCGCGCCAATTTGACTCCAGTTGATGGCATAGTTGGCCGAGCTAGCCGCCAGGGTGGTGCTGACGATGAGCAGACCAGCGACCAGTTGGAGCAAGCTAGCGCGTAGCCAGCGGCGGGGGTTGAGTTGTTTGTTCATTACGGATGCTCACTTTCTAGTAGTGAAGGCTTCTTACTTGAGGTTGATGAACACCGTGGCGTAGCCATTCTTGTCGGGCGCGCTGATAACCTTGCCGATGATGTTGTCTGCGCCCTGAACCTTGCCAACACTGCCATCAGCAACGAAGCCCAGATGGTCGCCAACACTGGCGCTGCCAACCTTCATCTGCACCGCACCGAGGATGGTGACGTAGGCATGGTCGCCAGGTTTAATCTCGCTAGCGGCGCCGTCAATGCCGGTGCGATCCGTCTGGCCCTGCTTTTCGACCGTGAGCCGCGTGGTCAGCACCCCGATGGCGAGGTTAGCATTGTGCTGGTCAGCCTTGACTACGCCGATGACCGTTGCGCCATCCGCCTGAGTGATGTTGCCGTCGGCGGCTAGCACGTCACCGATTTGCGCTGGCTCGCTGCCATCGTACTTCACCTCGACCCCGTAGCCAGCAGCAGTGACGTTGGTGCCGTGGATGTGAGCATTGCCGTAGAGAGTGTAGGCGGTGTCACCGGAGGGATTGGGGGCGAAGATCGCGTAGGAAGTGCCAGCGGTGTTGCGACCAGCCACCACCAGGCCGATGCCGCTGCCTGGCAGCGCTGGCGCCCCACCACCGACCGCGACGACGCCGGTGCTGCTGTTCCCATTGCTGTAGAAGTACCCGCCAAGGCCATTGCTGACGGTGGAATTGCCCCACACTCCGTTGCTGCCGTTGAATACTCCGCCGTAGCCTGAAGTTGAGGCGCCATAACCGACCACGCCATTAGTGCCAGTGAAGACGCCGCCGACGCCACTCGAGTCGGCGCTAACACCAACTACGCCCGCGCTTGCCTCGCCAGCAGTCGAGGTGTCGGACGTGCCATAAACACCCCAGCCGGGACTGGAAGCGAAGATCCCGATCTGGGCGCCGCTGCCACCACCGCTGTTGCGGAAGTATCCACCATAGCCGTTGGAGGAACCTGTCGAGCTGGCATTGCCCCACACTGCGGTTGCACCGCTGCCGTACAGCCCGGCGTTGAAGCTGTCAGTGAGGTCGGTGTTAAGGCCATTGATTACGCCGGGGTAGGTGGTGTTGTGATAGTTACCGGCGGTAATCGCGCCGGGGGCAAGGCTGAGGGCGTAGGGTGCCGCGGTCAGCTCGAAGCGCGGCGCCATCTCCGCATCGCTGCCCACCGTGATGCCGAGATAGAATTTGACCGAGAAGTTGTTGACGTTGAACTGGTTGGTTGTGCCCAGCTTGTAAGTGAACAGCCCGTTGCTGTCGGGGGTGATAGTGACAGGACCCTCGGTAAAGAGGGGAGTGCCGCCGGTGGGAACCGTATAAAGCTTGAAGGTGACAGGGACCGCGGTGATAATTGGCTGGCCGCTGGGGTTGGTAAGGCGACCTTGCACGGTGATGCCGTAGGGGGCCTGGTCGGCGGGCTGGGCAGGCTGGCCCTTGCCCGCAGTCATGCCCGGCTGGCCGGGGGCCTTGTCCAACTGGGCACTGATACTAGCCTGAACCTGGGCGACGGGCCGCGTGGCGGGGGCGGCCTGCGCCCCGCTGACAAACTGGCCGACCACAATCATGATTGCCACCACGAAGGCGGCGAGGGCGGAAATACGGTTGAGTTTCACTACTTTGTTCCTTTCTGCTAAACCGGTTGAGAGCTCAGTTGAACGGGAATCGTTCGGCTCATCCTCCTCGCCAATCGGCGAGGAGGCGGGTGGCGGTGTGGATTGACGCTGCACGATGAAGGCGGTCAGATCACTGAACGCAGTGAAGTAGCGGCGCTCCCTGGAAGCCAGGTGCTCCACCGAGCCACGCCACTGCCCCAGCTCTCTACCAGCGTCTAGCTCCCCCCAGATGCGGACGATGAAGAGATGCTCCACTCGCGCCACAATGTCAATCCCCCTTGTCCTCATCACCACGGGTGAAGACAAGGGGGATTATAGCGCAGCGGTCTCGCAAAACTCTCCCATGTTATAGATGGTAGGGGCGTTGGGCTAATAGTGCAATGGCGTAGGCGGGCCAGCTGCCTAGTTCGTAGGTGGCGATAAGGTGGGGGTGGAAGGCGAGGCGGCGATAGAACTCACGCCAATCATTGTCAGCGAAGGCAGCCAACTTCTGCTCACGGTCGGCGAACCAGCGAGTAAAATGCTGATAGGCAACCTTGAGGTAATCATCGGCCTGTTGCGCCTTACCCTGAGCATGACTAGTGCAAGCCAGCACCCAGAAGACGTAGTGGGGTTTGGAGGTCCGCTCAGCGTGTGCTTCATACAGGGCCAACGCCTCGGCACTGGCCTGGGTTGCTTGCTCTATTTGTCCTGCTTGCAGGTAAGCGGCAGCGAGATAGCATAGTTTTTCGTACTCGTCCTCATTGCCAGTGTCCTGGAGTTGGCGGTTCAAGTCTATTCCTGCTTGTAGGTGTGCTACCGCCTGGTTAGCCTTTCCCAGCCCGAACTCCGCCACCCCCAGGTTGAGCAGGGCATCCGCCATGAAGGTCTGGCTGTTCATCTTCTGCGCCAGGTTTAGGCTGCGCTCGGCAGCAGCTTGGGCAGCAGCAAAATCATGAGCATCGTTGGCAATCGCTGCGTAAGCGTTAGCGCTGTTTACCATCCCGCGCAGGTCGGCTAGCTGCTCGTAGATAGCCTCGGCGTGGCGTAGCGAACTGATGCACTCCTGGTAGCTTGCCAGCCGGAATAGGAGTAGCCCAGTGCGCATCAGTATGCTCGCTTCGCCGCTGCGCTTACCAAGTCGTGCGTAGATTGCTTTGGCCTGTCCTAGATGGTCGAACGCCTCTTTCAGGTAGGTCAGTTGGGTCGCCATTCGGGCGGCCAGTCCATGTGCATCGGCTTCGCCCTCATAGTCATGGATGGCGCGGCAAACATCAAGTTGGCGCAGGCTCAACTGATAGCTGGCAAGCGCATCGCCAGCACGGGCAACATTGTTGGCGCTGGCTTGCAGAATACGCGACAGCACCACCTGGCTATTAGGGTTAGCGAGTCGGTGCGCCTGGGCGATGAGCTGCTGCGCTTCAGCGAACCGCCCCTGGAACGTAGCTCCCTCGGCTATCAGGCAGTGGCATTCCACCTGTGCCACCTCATCGTCTAGCTCTTGATACAGGCTTAGAGCCTGCGAGGCCGCTGCGTGCGCCTCATCGTACTTAGCAAGTTGGAGAAGGTAATTGACGCGGAGCTGAAGCGCAGTCGCCTGCCAACGGCGGCTAGGGGCAGATTGGGCGTGGGTGGCGAGTTCGTCTATCAGTTGCGCCTGCTGCTCGCGCTCACCCAGCACACTATGCATTTCGATGCGGCGGCGCAACACCTCGCAAGCCAGGTCATCATCGCCAAGCTCGTCGGCTATCTCCGCCATCTGCACCAGCGTGGCGACCTGCTCGCTGCGCTCACCGCGCCGCTGGTAGATGGCTTCAGCCTCGGCGAGTGCGGCGAAGCGGGTGCGCGGCTCCTCGGTTAGTGCGGCGGCGCGGGTCGCGGCTGCGATCGCCTCATCGTAGGCGTAGAGGACAGCAGCGTGGCGGGCGGCGATGAGATAGTATGGCGCAGCGCTCTGCGGGTCAGCGCCCAGGTCGAAGTGGCGGGCAAGCTGGGCCGCCATCTCCTCACGCTGGGGGTAAAGTTCCTCCAGCACCAGCGCCAGGCGGCGGTGTCGCCTGGTGCGCGCCCCGGCATCAATGCCCTGGTAGACGGTCTCCTGGATAAGGTGGTGGGCAAAGGCGTAGTCTATGCCCCGCCCGCCCATGTCGCGCACAATGCTGCGGTCGAGCAACTGGTTGAGGGCGTCGAAAGTCTGGCGTTCGCTCCAGCCTGCTACTTCGCGCACCACCTCGAGGTCGAAGCTCGCGCCCGCAACACTGGCAACCTCGGCCAGCAAGCGGGTGTTGATGGATAGCCGCGCTAGGCGTTGGACAATGACGCTGCGTACACCATGCGGCAGCGGTTCGCCCTCAGCATCGCGGCCAACTGCCTCGCTACGGTTGGTGATAAGTTCGCTGAGGAAGAAGGCGTTGCCCTCGCTCTCCTCGTACAACTGCCGGGCCAGGACCTCCGGTTCGCCTTCCGTGCTGGCGGAGCGGCGGATAATCTGGGTTACATCGTCCAGCAGCAGCGGGCCGAGGGCAATGTGGGTGCCATGCCCCTCCTGCATCAGCTGGTGGCGCAGTTCGCGCAGAGGATGGCGGCGGGTCGCCTCCTCCTCGCGGTAGGTGGCAACCATTAGCAGCGGTTGGTCAGTGATGCGGTGGGCCAGGAAGTCGAGCAGGCTTATCATGGCTGCACCCGCCCAGTGCAGGTCTTCGAGAATGAGCAGCAGCGGGCGGGCCTGGGCCAGTTGGATCAGGCAGTCGGCTAGGCCGCGATAGAGGCGTTCGCGCTCACGCTCCGGCTCAATGTGGGGGAGGGGAGCGAGTTGCAAGCGGGTAGCGAGTTCAGGCAGCAGCGGCAGGATGGCGCGCAGGCTAGCGCGCTCTACCGCTGGTGGCGCTAGCAAGGGTACTGCCCCCCGTAGTGCGCTGACCAGAGCCTGATAGGGGGCCAGCTCACTCTCGCTGGTGCTACCGTAGAGTAGCCGCCCACCTTGCGCCTCGACCTTTGTCGCCAGTTCGGCGCAAAGCCTGCTTTTGCCCGCGCCCGCCTCGCCGCTCACCAGCGCCAGTTCACCCTGCCCCCTGGCCGCCCGCCGCCATGCTCCTTCCAGCCTGGTTATCTCCAGACTTCTGCCCACGAAAGGGAGCGACTGGCTCACCACTCTCTGTTCCTTGCTGCTCACTGTCCTGGCTCCGCCCGTAGATGGGCTACCAGGCAACGGCAGGTTGTGGGCAACCGTCTCATAGAGAGCCACCGTCTCCGGCATCGGCGGTGCATCCAGTTCGGTGGCGAGCAGCCTGGTGAAACGCTCATATTCGGCCAGCGCGGCGGCCCGATCGCCCAGCTGATAGTGGGCAGTCATCAACTGGCGAACGATCGGCTCGTGCAGTGGGTCAGCGTTCAGCAGGCGACGAGCGTACTCAATTGCCTTGCGATAATCATGTTCGGCGCGGTAGTGCTGCACTAGTTGCTCAAGGTCGGCAATGTAGAGGTGGAGCAGGCGTTCGCGCTCATAAAGCAGCCAATCGTCGTATACGCCGGGCAGCAGATCGCCGCCGTACCCTTCGACCGCAGCGGGAATGGTGGCAAGGCTGGCGCTGAGATGCTCAAACTCCACTATGTCCAGCCAAAAATCGGCGGTGGGATTCCACTGTACGGTAGTGGCAGTGGTCAGCAACCAGGGCGGGTTCGCTGGCATGTCGGGCAGGGCGGAGCGCAGGCGGTAGAGTTGGCGGCTGAGTTTGGCGCGGGCCTCGGCCTCGCTGTCATCCGGCCATAGGGTCGGAGCCAGGGTGTCGCGCAGAACCGGGGCGTGGCGGTGAAGCAGCAGGTAGGCCCACAAGGAGAAGGTGCTGGGCAGGGGCAGCTTAAGGGAGCTACCCTCAGCTTCCATGTGAATATCACCCAGCAGATAGATGCGCAGCATTGCCGTCCTCAGCTATCTAGCGCACCGCCCAAACAAAGCGCCTGAGAGGTAGCAGGGGAAGGCCAGGTCAGCCTTCACCTGCTATTATAGCATACCCGGAAGCGGTTCGTCCTTACAACCCTAATCCTGGCGAGTAATCTGCACCCGCTGCTGGCGCGACAGCCGCCCCTCGCGGGGGCGCAGGGCACGGACACTGAGCCAGATCAGCAACCCGCTTGCCAGCGCGGCGATAATCGTAAAGTACATCCAGGGCTGAAACAGGCCGAGCTGATTGCTGCTCAACAATGAACTGACCGCGAACGGCGGGCTGATCGAGTTGACGATGTTGAACACGGTGGTAGAGCGGGAGAGAGAGCCAGTCCCAGAGGTGAACAGCAGCAGGTAGGCGAACAGCGGCAGTAGAGCCGAGAGGAAGACGACCAGGCCGAGCGCCAGCGAAGTCGCGCCCAGGGTGGTGCGCATCATCGCCGAGGCATAGAGGCCAAAGCTTCCGTAGAGGAAGGTCATTGCCAGCAACACCAGGTTGACAAGCAGCACATCGCTGATATCGAGGCCGCCGAGCAGCAGGCACAGCACGGCGAGTGGCAGCGTCACCACCATCAGCAACAGCGAATAGGCAATCGCTGCCAGCAGCTTGCCGAGGATGATAGTACGCGCTGGCAGCAGGGTGGTGAGCAGCACATCGTAGGTCTGCCGCTCCCGCTCGCTGCTGATTGCCGCTGCCGTGCTGATCGGGGTGATGATACTGAGCAGCAGCACCTGCACGATGATGAGCGGCAGGAACAATGATTTGCCCACCTGGGTGTTGCTGCCGAAGAAGGTGTTGTTGTACAGCCCACCGTAGAACAGCAGCATTACCGTGCTGATTACCAGCAGGTAGACGGTGACGACGATGGTCGCCCGCCAACCGCGCATCCGCCCGCGCAACTCCTTGATGATGATCGGGTTGAACTCCATTGCTATCCGTCTTGTTCTTTCTTGTCGGGTGTTAGGTGCTGGTCGGCCTTCCAGACTGGCATGAACAGCACCCACTGGGCGGGATGGGCGCCGATGTGCCGCTCGTAGGAAGCGACTACCTTCGCCATAATCGCAGCCGCGTCGGCCTCGCTGTCTCCAGTGCGCACTGGCACGATCGGTTCGTCCACCTCGACGCTATAGCGCTCGTTGCTGAGGCGGACGCAGAAGCAGGGAACGATGATTGCGCCGGTTTGCAGCGCCAGGCGGGCGGGGCCGGTGGGGATAATTGCCGGGTCGCCGAAGAATGGCAACTCCACGCCGTGCTGCTCCAGGTTGCGGTCGGCAAGGATGCCGACGATGCGGCCAGCCTTGAGTTCGCGGGCGGCGTTGAGCAGCGTAGTCGGCCCGGTCTCCATCAGGCGCAGCCCTTGGCTGGCGCGTAGGTTAGTAACGAACTCGGAGACCACCTGCGGGCTGAAGTGGGCAATCAGAAAGGTGACTTCCAGCGACTTGGCAATCAGCGTCTGGCTGACCATCTCGAATGAGCCGAAGTGGGCGCTGGCAATGATTACACCTTTACCTTGACGCACCGGAGTGAGGATCGCATCCCACTGTTCGTCGCGGATGGTTGCCTTGCGCATGATCTCATCAATCGGCAGGCGGGGCAGGCGGGCTAGCTCGTAGTAGTTGCGCACATTGTTGTGGAACACCGCCCGCACCGTGCGCTGCAAGCGGCGTTCGCTCACCTGCGGGCCGAGCACATGGCGCATATTCGCTTCGCAGCAAATGCGGGAGGTTTTGGCGTAGCGGTAGCTGGCGTTGCCAACCAGCCCGGCCAGGGCGTAGCCCATCCAGGAGGGCAGCCAGGAAATCAGCACCCTCAACAGCCTGAGCAAGCGAAGTGTCATGCGCTAATCGTGGCTCCCCT
>QHBQ01000303.1 GCA_003243865.1 Candidatus Chloroheliales bacterium
ATCAGGGTGGTTTCGACCCGCGGTTGGAGGATGCCATAGCCGCGCACCACCCGATTAGTGCGTGGGTCAAAGATGGGGCGGTTGAGCGGGTGGGCAATGGTGCCGACCAGCCGCAACGCTGCGCCGGGCGGTAGCTCAGTGTCGGCATCGAGGGTAATCACAAAGCGAATCTGGGGCAGCAGGTCGAGATCGCCGATAATCAGGGCGAAGGCGCTCTGATCGCCGCTGGTGAGCAGGTGGTTGAACTCGGTCAGTTTGCCGCGCTTGCGTTCCCAGCCCATCCACTTGCCTTCCGCCGTGTTCCACTTGCGGGCGCGGTGGAAGAGGTAGAAGCGACGCCCACCGCTGCGGTAGCGAACCTTCAGGTCGTTGATGCCGGTGATAATGCGGTGGAGCAAATCGCTATCCTGTGGCAACTCCTCGGCATCAGCGTCAGCAAAGTCGCTGAGGATGGCGAAGTGGAGGTTGGGGTCAGGGTTGGCAAGCGCAAGGATCTCGAGGTGTTCGAGCAGTTCTTGTACGCCGTCCACGCTGTTGAGCAGCACCGGCACCACCACCATGGTAGTCAGGTCGCTGGGGATGCCCTGCTTTAGCTCTAGCCTGGGCAGCACGCGCGGCTTGATGATGCTGGTGATCAGGTGGTTGACCAGGCTGCTAGCCAGGCTGCTGGCGGGCAGTGCGGCTAGCGCCGCAGCGGCGATAGTACCGCGCTTACCATCGTGACGCGCGGCGTAGGCGGCGGCCACCCCCACCAGCCCGCCGGTCACTGCTGTCAGCGCCCCCAAGTAGTAGCGGTGGGGATGAGTTTCAACGCTGCTGGCAACCTGCTCAAGCAGCGGTGGCTGGTAACCGATCATCTGAGCCAACTGCGGCCGCCCGCCGTCAAGCAGATAGTAACCGATGTGCTGTGCCGCTGCTTCGGCGTGAACGGCGCTGGGGTCGTAGGGGCGCAAATTCATTGCGCCCTGGCTGGGCGCTCGCCCGGCGAGCATAATTGCCTGCTCGGCCACTTGCGGCTCGGAGTAGCGGCTGTGGTGGGCGAGTTGCTCGACGGCGTGGCGGTAGCGGTCACGGGTGGCGAAGTCCATCTGGGGGTAGACGCCAGCNGGGTCGCGGCGCAGCGCCGCCTCGGTCACGCTCAAATCCTCAACGAAGCTAGCCCAGTCGAGCGCGGAGAGGCGGCGCATACTGGTGACGATATTGCCAACCAGTTCCTGCAGGCTGGTGAGCAGCAGCACTTCGCGCTGCACCATCTCGGCAGTGGTAGTACCCTGAGCCGCCAAATGCTGCTCCAGCCAATCCAGCACCGGCCTCGCCGCCTCGCCCTGTTCGCGCAACCGCTGCAGGCGGGTGGCAAATACAGGGCCAAGCGGGGTAGTGATGCTGCTGAGGCTGGCGGGCAGGTCAATCGATGCGTTGGGGTTGCGCCCGATACGCTTGAGGATGTCGCGCGCGATGCTGTCTGCCGCCTGCCACTGCTGGCGGATAGCGAGCATCTCGCTGGCAAGCTCGCTGAGGCGCTCGATTAGGCTGAGACGCAGCATAATCGCCACCGACCAGAGTTCGCCAATCGTCAGTTCGTGGCCCGCCTCCTGGTAGCCGCGCACGAAGGTGACGATGCGCTCGTAATCGAGCAGACCGTCGCTGGCCATCAGCAGGGCCTGGGACAGCGCGTAGATACGAGGGTAGCCTGCGTACTCGCCCGCTGCCAGCTTGGGTAGCTGGCGGTAGTAGCGCTCCGGCAGATCAACCTGCACCTCGGCAATCTGCTCCTCGATGATATAGTAATTGTCGAGCAGCCATTCTGCCGCGGGTACGGTTGCCTGGGCCGCCTCGGCGTCGTGAGCAAGCGCAGTGTGGACACTGTTAAGGTGGGCGGCGGCCTGGCTCAGATGGCGCAGCAGCGGTCGCCCCCGCTGCCCACCTTGCGCCAGGCGGTGGGTGGCGGCCAGGCGGCGGGCGTACTCGCCTAGCTGCTCAGTGGGTAGCAGTAGCGCAGCCGAATGGTGATCCGGCAGCGAATGAGCGGCGGGCGCGGGTTTGGCTTGGCGGGTTGGCAACAGGGATTTCAGGAAGTTGAGCATAGAGGTGGCTGGCGGTTATCCTTCGTTTTAGTGGTGTTTAGGCAATTATACACGGAAACGCTGAATCTTGCAGGTGCATTTCATGCTTTTGCACAACTGTGAAATCCCGTAGGGGCGCGCTGACGTGCGCCCTGCCGCCAACCTGTGATCGCAAGACGATGAAATGCCCCTTGTTGCAGTCGCCGCTAGTTGAGAGTATAATATGTGGGCCGTGATTCCGCCAGCCCCCATCCCAACCCCCCCGCCAGTGGAGATAGAAGCTCTGTGTGCGTGGATGTAGCCCCCGCAATGGTGTACAGCGGCAATCGTCGGTCAATCAGTCAGCTAGCAGAAGAAAAGGAGTAATCAAGTGAAGCGGAGAGCAATCCGTAGCGCAGTGATCGTCGTCCTGGCAGTGGTAGCGGTCAATGTGATGCTAATCTGGAGCATGAGCAGCGCCAGCAGCCCGCTCACTCCCCAACCAGCGCAGGCCAGCGCCAGTACGTCAGCAGCCGCCAACCCCAACCGGCCCGAAATCCTGGTCGTCCACATCGCCTTCCATAGTAGTGAGGAACGTGACCGCCTCGCCAACCAGTGGGGCGCAGAGGAGGCCAACACCCTGGGCGGCTACATCACCGTCTACACCGACCGCGCGGGCTATAACAAGATGCTGGCCGCTGGCCTGCAGGTGACGATTGACGAGCAGACCACCCAGCTAGTCAACAACCCCAACCTGTTCGGCAAGGGTAGCCCCAACAGCTTCTATGGCGGTTTCAAGACGGTGGAGGAGATGCAGACCTACCTCGATCAGGAGGTGGCCGCCTATCCCAACCTGGCCGAGAAGGTCAGCATCGGTCAGTCGTGGTGCGCAACCCACACCTGCACCCTGCCCAACAACTACAATGGCTACAACCTCTTCGTGCTGCACATCACCAACCTCAGCATCCCCGGCCCCAAGCCGGTATACTGGTTCGATGCCGGTATCCACGCCCGCGAGATTGCGGTGCCGGAAGTGGCGATGCGCTACATTGATTACCTGCTCAGCAACTACAACAGCGACGCTGATGCCCACTGGCTGGTAGATTACCACGACATCTGGGTGATGCCGATGGTCAACCCCGACGGCCACCACATCGTCGAGGCGGGCGGCGGCGGCAACAGCCCCTACTACCAGCGCAAAAACGCCAACAACACTAACGGCTGCACCGTTTGGCCGCCCAGCGCCGGCAGCCAATTCGGCACC
Source organism: Candidatus Chloroheliales bacterium (assembly GCA_003243865.1). Next base: position 3,307 of record QHBQ01000303.1, read on the forward strand.
GACAACAACCGCAACTTCGACTTCAAGTGGAACTGCTGCGGTGGCTCCAGCAGCGCGCCCTGCGACCAGACCTATCACGGCACCGGCGGCGCGTCCGACCCGGAGACCGTCGCAGTCGAGAACAAGGTGCGCAGCCTGATCCCCGACCAGCGTGGCCCGAACGACCCCGACCCCGCCCCGATCACCACCACCGGCGTGTATCAAAATATGCACTCACCCGCTGCGCTCAACCTCTACCCCTGGGGCTTTGTGGGTAGCGCTGCCCCCAACGGTGCCGAACTGGCGAACATCGGCCAGCACATGAGCGCCGCCAATGCCTACCCGGCAGGCAACAGCTATCAAGCCTGCCAGGCGCCCAACTGCCTCTATGGCGTGGACGGCGACGCCTTCGACTGGGCCTATGGCGAGCTGGGCGCGGCGGCCTTCACCACCGAGCTAGGCGGCAATTTCTTCGTACCCCTCTCTTATGTGAACAACACGCTGTGGCCCGCCAATCGTGGTGCGCTGATTTACGAGGCCAAGGTGGCCCGCACCCCTTA
>QHBQ01000080.1 GCA_003243865.1 Candidatus Chloroheliales bacterium
GCGCAGTGGCAGTTCATCGAGACGTTCGTGCGCTGCAAAGGCAAAATCAAGGATGTGGAGACCGCGCTGGACATCTCCTACCCGACCGTGGTGGCGCGGCTGAACGAAGTGGTGCGTGCGCTCGGCTACGAGGTGAGCGAGGATGTCGCCGTCGCCGAGGAGAAGCGCAAGGACGTATTGCAGAAGCTCGCCCGCAACGAACTGAGCGCCAAGGACGCGCTGCGGTTGCTCGAAGAGGGCGAGTAAGGCACAGACTAAAGACTAAGGATTAAAGATTAAAGAAGAAAAACCGGCTCTTATCCTTAGTCTTTTAACTTTTATCTTTAATCTCTCGAAGAAACGGAGGCAACAANATGCAAGCAGCAATCAACAACCGCGAGAAGCCAGCGATGCGGCGCAAGCTCCACATCGGTGTACACCTGGAGATTGGGCTGAAGCCGGTTGACGAGGCGTCCCCTGAGCGTTATGCCGACATGGCCTCGCCACTGGAGCGAGCCTACCATCGTCAGCAACTCGAGCAGCAGGCCAGCACCGAGCGTGACGCCACCTATCGCCGAATGCGGCTAGGCTAAAGCCAGGCATGAGGCATGAGGCACGAGCTAAAAGCAAAAAGCCTCTCCCTGGCAGGGAGAGGTTTGGTGAGGGTGAATCTCGCCAACCACATATGCTCATCGTGACCGACAATATTGAACAATTACCCACAACCTACAGTTTCCAGAAAGGAGCTTTACCAATGGATACCAACAACAACCAGATACCCCAGAACAACGACAACCTGCCGACTGAACCGCCTACCACCAAGCTGGAGGCCGAGCAGATTATGGAGCAAGCCACAGACGACAAGGCCAAGCTCGAACTGCACGCTAGCTGGCCGACCAGGCCCACGCCGACGACCCCGCCGCCCGGTGGCCAGGGGCCGATGCCGCCAACCCCGCCGCCCCCCCCAACCCCGCCGCACGCTGGGGCAAGAGCGACTGCACCAACCCCGCCGACTCCACCAACCCCGCCTACCCCGCCGTTCGGCTTTGGTGAGGAAGAGACCCGCAAGCGGCACAAGCCCGGCGAGCAACGCTTCAGCACTGTTGGCCTGCAAGGCCCACCCCGCTTGCTACTGGAGAACTTCAGTGGCGACATTCGCATCAGCGGCGCGGAGCAGGACTACATCAGCGTCAAGGTTTTCCACGACGACGAGATCGCCGCCCTGGAGGATGCCGCTCAGGTGAGCTACAGCGAGAGCGGTGAGCTAACCATCAAGTCGCAGCCGTTGAGCCAGATCAACCGCCAGGTGCGCGGCCTGCGTGATGCCTTCCGCCCCACCAAATCCAACTTCTTCGAGAACATTGGCGACTTCGTCGAGCAGGTAGGCAAGCTGGGCCGCGGCTGGGGTTCCGCCGACTTCGAGGTGACGCTGCCGATACACTGCGACCTCAATGTGGGCAGCGCCAGCGGCGAAATCACGGTGGATAACGTCACCGGCAATCTGAGCATCAAGACCATCAGCGGCGAGATCGCAGCCAAGAAGTTGAGCGGCAATATCTCCCTATCCAGCACCAGCGGCGAAGTCGAGGCTGCCAACCTGAACGGCACCGTTTACCTACGCACCATTAGCGGCGACATCGAGGTTGAACGAGCCAACGGCAACCTGGTCATCCAGAGCGCCAGCGGCAGCGTCGAGGCTCGCTACCTGGGCGGCAAGCTGGGCTTCAAGAGCATCAGTGGTGACCTGGAAGTGAAGGATGCCGACCTGAACGGCTTCTATCTGAGCAGCACCAGCGGCGACTTCAAGGTCGAAGCGAACCTGCATCCCGGCGAGTACGAGATCCGCACCGTCAGCGGCGATACCCAGCTGAAGGTGCAGCACGACTTCAGCGCCAGGGTCACTGGCCGGACAGTCAGCGGCGACTTCCGCTGCAACCTACCCTACGTGCGCAGCGACGAAGAGTGGCGCGGCCAGCCAAGCGACCAGCCAAGTAGCGAGGCGCAGGAGCAAGAGAAGGTAGACGATGAGGGCAGGTACAGCTACGAATACCGAATGCCGGGCTACAAGTACGAGTACCAGTGGGACCCACACACTGGTCGCGGGCATGGACATGGACACAGCGAGGAGCGCCGCCGCCGCCGCAACCGCTGGGAGTTCCTCATCGGCGACCCTGCCACCGCCGAGCAGGCCAAGACCCGCCTGCGGGTGCGCACCACCAGCGGCGATGTCACCATTCAGAGCGGCCACAGCAACTACCAGGGCAAGGCCAGCGACGCCGATTACCAGAAGGCCAGCGAAGCTGATTACACCCGCCCGCTGCGCTACTCCGATGCGAGCGAGCTAGGCCGTATGGTCGAGGGCGATGACTACGAGCCGGATGAGGACGAGCGCGAGGCGGTCACTGCTGCCCAGGTGGCAACCGCCAAGGAGCGCACCCGCGTCGAGATCCTGCAGGCGGTCGAGCGCAAGGAGATCAGCGTCGAAGAAGCGATGCGCCTGCTGCGGCAGGTGGACTAGCTACC
>QHBQ01000497.1 GCA_003243865.1 Candidatus Chloroheliales bacterium
CAGCGAGGCCGCACTTGCAGGCGCATCCTCATGTTTGGGTGCATTGGCGGCCAATGCTGCGGCGTCGAGTTCCTCAATTTGTTCCAGTTCGGATATCATTATTGCTCCTCGTAGGGCGAGCGCCACCCGCCCTTACTGCTAATCTACCGGCTGCACCTGTTCGATTGGCGGCACATTGCGAAGGTGTGGGTTGAAGACGGCGAGCAGGCCGACTATCAGCATCCAGACGCTGAAAACGATAATCGTGTTGGTGGTGCCGATTTGTTGCAGCAGCAACCCGCCCACCAGCGAGCCGATTGGCAATCCACTGAAGGCAATCAGCCGCACCGCACTGTTCACCCGCCCTTGCAAGCGGTCGGGGATAAGCGCAAGGCGATAGCTGAACAGGGTAACGATTTGGATAGGCACGGTCATGTAGATAACCGCATTGATCACGCCGATGACGATGATGTTGGGCGCGGGCAGGAACAGCGGATAAATCAGCACCTGTACCAGGGTGGTGCCAATGATGACCTGGCCGAAGCTAAAGTGCTTCTGGAAGTAGCTGCCCAGTGCCGCGCCGATGAGGCCGCCCACTGCGCTGATGCTGAACATCAGGCCAATTGATGGCTCGTCCGCGCCGCGTTCCTTTGCCAGCAGGATGAGGATCAGAAAGTTGGCGCTGCTCAGAATGTTGAAGAAGCCGCTGAGGAACGCCATGAAGCGGATCACCGGCTGTCGCCACAGCCAGCTCAACCCCTCGCCAATCTCGCGGCGCAGGTTGCGCTCGCTCTTTACCCGCTCCATCTGGAAGCGGGTCTTGATCAACGATAGCGAAATCACCGACGCGGCATAGGATACCGCATCGAAGATGAAAGGGAAGACGCGACTGATGCTCTTGAACAGGAAGCCGCTAATCGGAGGGCTGATCAGGCCAACTGCCGTCTCGGCAAAGCTGTTCTGCGCGCTGGCGGCAGGCAGTTGCGCCTTGTCCACCACGCGGGGTAGGGCCGCAACCTCGGCGATGTTGAAAAAGACGAACGCGCTGCCCTCGATGAAGGCATTGATGTAGATTTGCCAGATGGTCAGCACGTTGAAGTAGAGCGCGATGGGGATAGTGGCGATGTTGAGCGCCCGAACCAAATCGCAGCTGATCATCACCCTCTTGCGATCCCACCTGTCCATCAGCGCACCAACCGGCAGGCTGAAGATGGCGTAGGGCAGGCTGCCCGCCAGACCGGAGATGCCCGCGGCCTGCGGTGAGCCGGTAATCGCCAGGATTAGCAGCGGCAGGGCAAAGTTGCTCATTCCGCCGCCAAAGCTGGAGACCACCTGGCCGCTCCACAGCAGCATATAGTCGCGGTTGCGCCACAGTGGGGGCAACTTGGCCTCCGGCTTTGCTTCGTTGGCGACCGGCTTCGCATCTACCTCGACGATGGGCAAGCCCTTTTCGCTCTCTGTACCCATCTAACCCTCAGCCTGCACCTGCTCGATGGGCTTGGCGTGGCGGATATGCGAGTTGGTGGCAGCGACGATGCCCAGCACGACCAGCACGGCGGCGAACACGCCCACCGAATACTCTATACCAACCACTTCTAGCAACACGCCAGCTAGGGCCGCGCCTAGCGGCTGCGAACCCCAGGCGATCAGGCGGAAGGCGCTGTTGACCCGCCCCTGCAAGCGGTCGGGGATGAGCGCCAGGCGGTAGCTGAACTGCACCACGTTGTAGATGGGGTTCATTGCGTAGATGAGGGCATTAATCGCGCCGATCAGGAACACGTTGGGAACGAACAGGATCAGGGGGAAGAGCAGCATATCAATCCAGGCAGTGCCAATGATCGCCTGAGCGAAGGTGAGCCGCTTGGCAATCGGCCCGGCGAAAATCGCGCCCACGATTCCGCCAATTGCCCCGATGCTGAAGATCAGGCCGATCGCGCCCGCGTCTGCGCCTTTGTGCTGGGCCAGCAGGATGATGATTAGACCACTACCGGAGAAGACGAAGTTGAAGCCGCCAGTGAGGAAGGCCATGGTACGAATCAGCGGCCTGCTCCACAACCAGGCCAGCCCCTCCTTGATCTCGGTCATCAGGTTGGTGTCGCGCTTGGCCCGCTCGGTCTGGAACCTGGTCTTGATCAGCGACAATGAGATGATTGATGCGCTATAGGAGATCGCATCAAAGATGAAAGGGAAGAGCATACTGACGCTCTTGAACAGCACCCCGCCGATCGAGGGGCTAATCAACCCAACCAGGCCGAAGGCGGCCTCGTTTTGCGCTGCCGCTGCTGGTAGCTGTGACTTATCCACCACGCGGGGCAGGGCGGCGACCTCGGCGATATTGAAGAAGACGAAGCAACTGCCCTCGATGAACGAATTGAGGTATATCTGGGGGATGGTCAGCATATTGAAGTAGAGGGCAATCGGGATGGTGGCGATATTGATGGCGCGAATGGTGTCACAGATGATCATCACCTTCTTGCGATCCCACCTGTCCATCAACGCGCCGACTGGCAGGCTGAAGATGGGGTAGGGCAGCGAGAAGAGCGCCCCCGCGATACCTGCCACTAGCGGTGAGCCGGTAATCGCCAGGATTAGCAGGGGCAGCACGAAACCGGACATCCCGCTGCCCAGGCTGGAGACCACCTGGCCGCTCCACAGCAGCATATAATCACGCTGAAACCAGAGCGGGCGCAGCTTTGGCTTTGGTTCTGCGCTGGTCGCTTCGCCTACGGTTGCGTCAGTGATCTCCACTGTTCCCTGCGACGGGCCGGGAGTAATCTCCTGCTCGATCCTGGGTTCTTCCTTGACTTCAGCCATGATTTAACCCCCCGTTGCTAACTTTGCTTGATGTTGATGTCGCCGACCATGGCGCGGATTTGCAGTGCGGGCGTATCAGAGGCGAGGCTCAGGCTGCCACCTTCCACCCTCATGCCAACGAAGCGGTTGACTGGGCCGGTGATGGGGAAGTCACTATACACCCTGCCAACCATCGTTCTGGCGCTGAGATGGAGTTGGTGGGCGGGGGGCAGCTTCACCGTGATATTACCGTTGGTTGCGCTGATCTCGTTCCCGCTGGCCGCCAACAGCCCTTGATAACTAATATCGCCCAGGCTGGTCTTGATGATAAGATGCTCATCGGGCTGCACGTTGCGGGCGTCAACTGCGCCGTTGCTGGTCTCGATCTCGACCTTGCCGCGGCCACCGTCGAGCCACACCTTGCCCATGCTGGCTTTGATCTCGATGTCGCCAGCCATGCCACTGACGGCGACGTCACCGAGGCTGACATTGAGCGCCAGTCTGGCGCGACTTGGCAGCTTCACTACCAGATCGGCCTTGAGTGATTGGCTGAAGTCGGGCTTATCCACGGCCAGTGTTGCGCTGTTGCCTGCGCTAGTGAGTCTCAGCAGCGCTCTGACTTCGGCCTCGCTCAATTCTGCCGCATCGTACTCGATGCTGGCCTCCACTGAGATACTGTTGTTCTCTGCCGCGCTGATGATAACGTCGCCGTGCGGGTTGCGCAGCCGCAGTTGCACGGGTCCCTCCTGGATGCCTACCGCCCGGTTCAGGTTTAGCCTTGCTTTAGTCGCGTTCATTTGATACCTCTTTTCTGACATAGGGCAGACACATTCAGGTTAGATGATTGACTAACCGCGCAATGATACCACCAAGCGTTGCGCCTGCCCATCAGTCTGTAGATGTATTCTCCACCGCCTAGCCTTCCAGTTCGTCCAGCAGGTTAAGCGCTTCCTCGACGCTGATGTCGTTGCGTTCGACTGCTTGCAGGATACCAAGCCGCGCCTGCTCGATGTCATCGCTGCTTCGCTCTGCCGCTGAAGCGGGGCTGTCGCCCTGCTGCTCATGCTGCCTAAGCGCGCTGGAATTGCGCTCGTTTACCTCCGCCATGTTCTGCTCCTTTGCTAAGAGAGGCAATCTCCCCTCCCCGCCGGGAGGGGCTGGGGGTGGGTGCATGCCACCGCGCAATTTGCTCCCCCACCCAGCC
>QHBQ01000336.1 GCA_003243865.1 Candidatus Chloroheliales bacterium
CTAGGCCTGCTCGGCGTTAGCTACCTGCAGCGCAAAGCCCCTGCGCATCAGGCCCCCGACGCTCCCCAGGTGCAGATTGGTCAGGGTGAGCAGCAGTTGCTCGATGGCCTCAACGCCGCGCGGCAGGCAGCCGGTCTGGTCAAGGTCGCGCTCGACCCTCAGGTGGAGCAACTCGCCCGCGACCGCGCCAACGATATGGCGACCCGCAACTACTTCAGCCACACCACTCCCGAAGGTGCCACTTTCATTGACATGATCAATCAGCGCAATATCCCCTACAACAACAGCGGCGAGATCATCAATCGCAACAACTACCCCGACGCTGCCCAGCAAGCGATCAGCGGCTTCCTGAACAGCCCCCACCACTACGACATCATCATGACTGGCGAGTTCAACTTTGCGGGCGTAGCCGAGGCCAGCGGCGCAGACAGGATAAAATACTTCGTGGTCATCTTCGTCGCCCGCTAATTGCTCCACTCCTCCTAAAACCCCTCCCCCTTTGGGGGAGGTTGGGTGGGGGAGTGCTGGGTGCTGAATAGCGATAACCCCCGCGGGGGTTGAGGGGGAAATCTTGTAGCAGCAACCGTGTTTATCGCGAGCGTTAACCCTACTGCCAGGGCTGACTGCTTACGATCAATGTGGTGGTTGGGCAAGATTCCTCCCTCATACCCCCGCGGGGGATTTTTTGCTGCCCTTAACTTTGGGATGACCCATGTTTTGGGTTATAATCTGTTCATGGCAATAATCGGTCTACGCCCAATAGGTGAACTCGAGCCAGCGATACTGGCGAGGCTGGTCGCGCCGCTGGCTGTTACGTTTGGGCTTGAGGTGCGGGTCGGGCCAGCGTTGTCCCACCCCTACTATGCCTATGATGCAACGCGACGGCAGTACCAGGCCAGCCTGATCCTGGCCCAATTGCAAGCCGCCCGCTGGCCCGATGAGCAGCACATCCTCGGCGTGTTCGACGGCGACCTGTTCGCCCCGCAACTGAACTTTGCCTTCGGTGAGGCCAGCCGCCGCGAACGTAGTGCGGTCATCGGCCTGGCTCGCCTGCGCAGTGATGACCCCGCCCGCTTCGCCCGCCGCATACTAATCGAGGCGATACACGAGCTGGGCCACAGCTACGGCCTCAGCCACTGCCCCAGCCCCGGCTGCGTGATGCACTTCTCCAACCGCCTTGAAGACACCGACTACAAGCAGCCAGCGCTCTGCCCGCGCTGCCGGTTGAAAGTAATGTGATTCCCTCCCCAAAGGGGGAGGCGAGGAGGGGGCAGGCCGTCCTGCAAGCATCTGCGGGTTCAGATAGTAGGGGCGAGTGGCACTCGCCCATTTAGGAGAGCAATGAAAGAGACATACGACCTCGAGCTTGACGGCACGACCTACCACGTAGAGCGCTGGCCCGCCGAATTGCGCGGCTGGAACGTAGTCATCAGCGGCGGCGACCTAGCCGCCTCCATTGAGAAGCTGGTAGACAACAACACGCTGATCGAGGATTATGAGTTTCGGATGATGAACACAATCGCCATCGGCAGCGCGGAGCAGTGGGCCGAGGTGGTGGAAGAGATGATCAGTGATGCGTGATGATCTTAACAGGGGCTATGTGGTTGCGCCGGATAGCGAACGTGTTTTGTAGGGGCGAACCGTTGTTCGCCCCGCTGAATTGCGTAATTCCTACTAAGATTATCACCATCACCACCCCAACCAACGTGATCAGCGCGCCGACAATGGTGCTGCCGCCGGGCTGCTGGTTGAGGAAGATGGCGCTGAGGATGATACCGCCGGTCACTTCCTGGGTAGCGATGACGTTGACGTAGGTGGCATGGGCGAGGCGCAGGCCCGCATTGTAGAGGGTGTGGCCGAGCGCCAGCGGGAATAGGCCGAGCGCCAGCACCGCCAGCAACGCGCCCGTAGGGAAGTCGGGCGGGCGGCTGACGAGGCCGAAGATTGCCCCTGGCAGCAGCCAGACGGCGGCCAGGCCGTACACCGCTGAGGCATAGCTGAACAGGCTGTGGTTGTCGCGCTCGTAGCGGCCCATCACCGAGTATAGACCGAAGGCAACCGCCGCACCCAGCGCCAGCAGATCGCCGAGCAGCATTGTCCCCTGCATCTTTGGCTCAAAGCCCTCCAGCACCGCCACCCCCGCGATGGCAACCGCGATGCCCAGCCACTTGCGGCCAGCAAGCGGTTCGCGCAGAAAGAGGGTGGAGAAGAGCGCCACAAAGATGGGCGCGGTGTAGACGATTGCTAGTGAGTGTGCGGCGGTGGTGTAGCTGAGGCTGGCGATGTAGAGCAGGAAGTGGGCGGCGGCGACCAGCCCGTAGCCGAGGAAGCGGGGTAGCGCGGCGCGGGTTGGCAGCGGTTCGCGGCGCAGCATCCGCAGCGCGTTAATCGCCAGCGCGGCAATCAACATCCGGCCAAAGGTCTTCTCATAGGGCGACAGCGGCTCGGCCCAGGCCGCCAACACCGGGCTGGTGCTGAAGAAGAATACCGCAATCGCCACGTAGACCAGGCCAAGGTTGCGTTTTGAGGTTTGAGGTTTGAGTTCCGTAGGGGCGGATTGCAATCCACCCTGGATGGGTGTGCCGCTTGTCTCCTCCTCGATGCCCTCACCGAGCGCCGCTATTTTCACCTCATCCAGCCTGGCTTCATCCTGCCGCATGGTTGCCCCCTGTGATATAATTGTTTCCCCATTATAGCGATGAAAGGGGCAGCTTGTCTATGGGCAAACGTCATTTGATATTGGTTGGGCCGAGTGGCACGGGCAAGAGCAGCGTGGCGGTGCAGCTTGCGGCGCGGCTGGGCTGGCCGTGGCTGGACACCGATGAGCAGGTCGAGCAGCAGGCGGGGCGCAGCGTGGCAAGAATATTCCGCGAACTGGGCGAACCGGCCTTCCGCCTGATGGAGAGCGGCGCGGTGGCGCGAGCTTGCCAAACCGAGACGCCGACGGTGATCGCGGTCGGCGGCGGTGC
>QHBQ01000367.1 GCA_003243865.1 Candidatus Chloroheliales bacterium
GGCGGGCATCGGCACCGCGCGGCGGCTGCTCAAGGCCGGGGTAAACCCCCAGAGCCTGATTGTCTGCGACCGCCTCGGCAGCATCCACGCCAACCGCGCGCAGCAGATGAACTGGGCCAAGTGGGAGCTTGCCAAGCTGACTAATCGCGCCGAGCGCAAGGGCAAGCTCGACGAGATGATGAAGGATGCCGATGTGCTAATCGGCCTGAGCGCCGGCAATGTGGTGACTAAGCAGATGGTCGCCAGCATGGCGAAGGACGCGATCGTCTTCGCTCTAGCGGTGCCAGCCCCCGAGATCAGCGAGGATGACGCCCGCGCCGCTGGTGCGCGGGTCACTGCCACCGACCTGAGCATCAGCACCAACCAGCTTGATATGTCGCTGGTCAACCCCGGCGTGCTGCGCGGCCTACTCGACACCCGCGCCCGCACCGTCAATGATACAATGTTGTTGGCCGCCGCTGAGGCGCTGGCGGCACTGGTCAGCGACGCCGACATCGGGCGCGGCATCGTCATCCCTCAGTTGTTCGACTTCCGCGTGGCTCCGGCGGTGGCTGCGGCGGTGGCTCGTGTCGCCAATGACACTGGCGAGGCCCGCTTGCAGGCTGACCCCGCCGAAGTCGCGGCCCGCACCCGCGCCTTTACCTATGAGGGTTCGCTGCCGCTTCGCCCGCGTCAGAAGCGCTCCGCCAACGGCGCAGGCTCTGCCTTCAATCTTGAGCAGGGCGCGGCAGTGGACAGCAGCGGGCGGCAACTGCGGCGGGCAGAGGCGGTTGCCGCTGAAGGTGGTGGCGATCCGAAGGAGCGCCGCGCTGGCACAGTGCGCACCAGTTCGCGCACCGCGCTGGCGAGCGAAGGGGGCGACCGCCAGAATGGCAGCCCCAGCGAGGCGGTCACTGAGGCGGTTGGCGAAGACCGCAGCGGCCCGGCGCAGCCTAGCGGTTCAGCGGTGAGCATCGCCGAGGAGGCGGTCGAGCTGCACCGCCGCTACGGTGGCGTGCTTGAGATCCGCAGCAAGATCCCTATTCGTGACGACAAGGTACTGGAACTCTTCTACCTGCCACCTTATTCCAGCGCCCCCGCCGCCGCGATCAAGGACGACCCGATGGCCGTCTACGACTACACCACCAAGAGCAACCTGGTGGCGGTGATCACCGATGGTAGCGCGGTGCTGGGCCTGGGCAACATCGGACCACGCGCTGCCCTACCAGTGATGGAAGGCAAGGCGGTGCTGTTCAATACCTTTGCCGGAGTCGAGGCCTTCCCTATCTGCATCGCCACCCAGGACCCGTCCGAGTTCATCCAGGTGGTGCAGAACATCGCGGGCAGCTTTGGTGGCATCAACCTTGAGGACATCGCCGCACCGCGCTGCTTCGAGGTCGAGGCCAGGCTGCGCGAACTCTGCGACATCCCCATCTTCCACGATGACCAGCATGGCACCGCCGTCGTGGTGCTGGCTGCGCTGGTTGGCGCGTTGCGCGTGGTCGGCAAGCAGTTGGCCGATGTGCGGGTGGTGTTCAACGGCGCAGGCGCGGCGGGTATTGCCTGCGCCAAGCTGCTGCTCAGTGCTGGCGTTGCTGATGTGCTGCTCTGCGACCGGCGCGGAGCGATCTATGCTGGGCGCAAGGAGGACATGAACCCGTTTAAGGATGAGATCGCCTCGTTCACCAACAAGGCGGGGCTGAAAGGCACGCTCGCCGATGTGGTGCGCGGCGCCGACGTGTTCATTGGCGTATCGCAGGCGGGGGTACTTACTCAGGAGATGGTGCGCAGTATGGCCGACAAGCCGATCGTCTTCGGCCTTGCCAACCCGGTGCCGGAGATCTGGCCGGAGGAGGCCAAAGCCGCGGGCGCGGCGGTGGTTGCCACTGGCCGCAGCGACCTCCCCAACCAGGTGAACAACTCGCTCGCCTTCCCCGGCATCTTCCGCGGCGCGCTTGACACCCGCGCCCGCCAGATCAACGAGGCGATGAAGATCGCCGCCGCCCAGGCGATCAGCGACCTGGTCAGCGACCGCGAACTCAACGCCGATTACATCATCCCCAAGGCGACCGACTATCGCGTTGCCCCCAAGGTGGCCGCCGCCGTCGCCCGCGCTGCGATCGAGAGCGGCGAGGCCCGCCTGAACGTTGACCCCGCGGCGGTGGAAGCGAATACCCGCTCATTCATCTACGAAGGGCGGCTGGAGTTGCTGGAGCCGATTGATGCCTAGTAAGCCGAAGTCCCCCAGCCCGCCTAACTACAACCCCGACCTGAAGATGATCGTCGTGATCATTATTCTGGTTGGGGCGGGAGTGATCGTCGCATTTACTTATGAGGCGATATTTGGGGGCTGAGACATCAGTCGTCCCGAACTTAGCAAATTAGCCTCAATCTAAGCCCCCAGCGGGGGTTGGGGGAGAAATGCTGCCTTACTGCTGGCTGAGGGCAAGTGAGCGATAACCAGGGCTATATGCTGGCATTGTCGTTGCCTGAGCTAGGCAGGCTGCGGATGCGCGGCCAGCGCCTTGCGCCGCGGCTGCCGCGTGCGCGGCTGGTGGATGCGGTGAAAGCGGTCATTGGGGTGCAGGCGCAGTTGCCCTCGGCGATGGAACTGTCGCTGCGGGCGCGGGTGAGTGACCTCGCCAGCACCGACATCGAAGCGGCTCGCGTGCAAGAGCGCACCGTTGTGCGCACCTCGTGTATGCGCGGCACCCTGCACCTGGTGGCGACTGACGACCTGGGCTGGCTGCTGCCGCTGCTTGCTCCCGGCATCATCTCCGGCAACGCGCGGCGCTCCGCGCAACTGGGCTTGGATGAGCAGACCTACGCTAAGGGGATGCGCGTAATCCACGAGGCGCTTGCTGCTCGCGGCCCATTGACCCGCGCCGAACTCGCGCAACAGCTTGCCTCCCACGGCATTGACGCTTCCGGGCAGCGGGCGCCCTACCTTGTTAGCCGCGCTGCGGTCGAAGGCAACGTTTGCTACGGACCCGACCGTGGCACCGAGCCGACCTACGTACTGCTCGAAGATTGGGCCAAGCTGGGGCCAAGCCTCTCGCGCGAGGCCGCGCTGGCCGAGCTAGCCCATCGCTACCTCAGTGCCTACGGCCCTGCCGAACCGCGCGACCTGGCCGCCTGGTCAGGTCTGCCGGTGCGCGAAGCCCGCGCTGCGTGGCAGCTGCTCGCTGATCAGCTGGTGGAGCTTAAGGTTGCAGGCCAGCCGCTCTGGATGCTCGCCGAACAGACCGCTTGGTTGAACGAGCCACTGACCGATGGTCCAACGGTTAGTCTGCTGCCGATGTTCGATACTTACCTGCTCGGTTACAAGAATCGTGATCTTGTCGTCGCCCCGGCCCACCAGGGCAGCATCTATCACGGTGGCATGATGGTGCCTACGGTTGTGGTCGAGGGTGGCGCGGCGGGAACCTGGCGCTACGAGCGGCGTGGGCGGCAGGTTCACATCGAGGTTACACCGTTCCATCCTCTGAACGCTGAGGTTCGTGGTCTCATCGTGGCAGAGGCCGCTGATGTGGGGCGCTTCCTAGGCCCTTCGTTCAGGTTGAGCTATGTTGAAAAATAGTACTCTTCGTTTATTCCGCCAGCCCCCACCCCTGTAGCTCGTCCAGCGCCCGATGGTTGGTCATATCGAGATGGATGGGCGTGACGCTGATCTTGCCGTTGGCGATTGCTCCCACATCGGTGCCATCATCGGGTTCCAGTTCGTGCGGTTCACCGGCGGTCCAGTAATACTTCTGGCCGAAAGGGTCAACCCGTTCGACCAGCTCATCGTGGTAGAAGCGCTTGCCCATGCGGGTGATCTCCACCCCGCGCACCTCAGCGGGAGGCAGGTTGGGGGTGTTGACGTTGAGCAGGGTGTGAGCGGGTAGGCCGTTGCGCTCCACCAGCTTGACCAGCCTGGTGACGAACTGCGCGGCGGTGTCGAAGTACCACTTGCCAACCCCCTCGGCGGAGACCGCGATGCTGGGAACGCCGTAGATCGCCCCCTCCATCGCCGCCGCCACCGTGCCGCTGTAGGTGATGTCGTCGCCCAGGTTAGCCCCTCGATTGATGCCGCTCACCACCAGGTCAGGCTTGCGCTTGAGGTAGCCGAGTATCACCAGCGCCACACAGTCGGATGGCGTGCCGTCGCTGGTGTAGCAGGCCGAGCCGTCTCGCAGCCTGGCCTCGAATACCCGCAGCGGGTTGCGCAGGGTGCGACTGTGGCCCGACGCGCTCCAGTTGTGGGTGGGGGCCAGCACCGCAACCTCGGCGATCTTCTCCAGATGCTGCTTCAGCGCCAGCAACCCGTCGCTGTCGTAGCCGTCATCGTTGGTTAGCAGGATAAACATAGCTCTCCTTCAGGCGAAGAAGCAGGGGTAAGGGGAAAGCTCTCGCGCTCTGCTTGCGCGCCCCTTTGCCGGTGGGTGCGTGAGGTTAGAGGTTTACGTGCGCCGTGCCTCACGTGATAAATGGTCAGCTTGCTGGCAGGATGGTTGATCAGGTAGAACAGTATGTACTTACCCACACGGTAGCGGCGATAATCGGCGGGCAAATCATCATCTACCCGCCGCCCGATCTGGTGTTCGCCCAGATACACCATCTTGTCAATAAGCTCATTAACCAGGTGGTCGGAAACCTCGCGGCTTACTCCCTCGCTCCGCAAGTAGCGGGCGATACCACGCAAGTCATCGTTCACCCGACGGCCAGTCCGCACCTGTAGCTTCACTAGCTCGCCCTCGCCTCTGCGTCTGCGTCGGCGGCGATTTGGGTCATCACCAGTTGTCGAAACTCCTCAATTGGCAACGAGTCAGCTTCAGCTTCGGCGGCCATGCGGATATGGTCAGCAGGGGTAAGTTCGTCGGCGCGAGGTGCATGGCGGACTAGCCGACGCATCGCCGCCCTCTCACCGGCAGTGGCGAGGAAGGCAGCCACATCCTGCTCACCGCGTACCTGGTCAATTGCGGCGCGTACCTCATCGCGTAGTTCAACGGTTACAGTAGTCATGTTCTAAGCTCCTCCAAGGTGTGTTAGACGTAGTTTACAACTTCCGACGCCATTTGACAATCTCACTCATCAACTTTGCGCCATTCAACCACCCCGCCGGGCCGGTCAACCAACTCGTAACCCAGCGTTCGCACCTGGTCGCGGATCTGGTCAGCCCGCTTGAAGTCCTTGCCCGCCTTCGCGGCGTTGCGCTCCTCGATTAGACTGGCAACCTCAGCAGGCAGTTCGTCGAGCGCGGTGTTGAGCGCTTCGATCTGCTTCAGCATCGGCTGGAGGTCGGCCAGGCGCAAGCCCAGCACGCGGTCGATGTCGAGCAGCAGTTCGCGGGCTGCCACCTGCGCCGCCTTGCCGCGCTTGAGCGAGTCGTTGACCATGTTCCAAACAACGCCGACCGCACGGGGCATATTCAAGTCGTCATCAATTGCGTCCTGGAACTGCTGGCGGTAGCCGTCCAGCCAGGCGGTGTCGCCCAACTCGCCGCCTTCGCTTGCCAGCGCCGCCGCGTTCGCCACAAATTCGCGCAGTTTGTTGAACGCCTTCTGCTGCGCCTTCACCGCATCCCAGGTGAAGTTCAGCTTGGTGCGGTAGTGGGCGGTGAAGCTGAAGTAGCGATAGGCGAGCGGGTCTACCCCGTTCTTCATCAGGTCGTCAGTGGTGTAGAGATTGCCGAGGCTCTTCGACATCTTGCCGCCGTCCATCAGCAGGAACTCGCCGTGTACCCAGTAGTTGACGAACTTCTTGCCGGTTGCGCCCTCGCTCTGAGCGATTTCGTTCTCGTGGTGGATGGGGATATGGTCCACGCCGCCGGTGTGGATGTCGAACGTCTCACCCAGATACTCCATGCTCATTGCCGAACATTCGATGTGCCAGCCGGGATAACCCTGACCCCAGGGGCTGGGCCACTGCATCAGGTGGTTGGCCGCAGCCTTCTTCCAGAGCGCGAAGTCGGCGGGGTTGCGCTTCTCGTCGTTAACCTCAACCCGTGCGCCCGCCTCCTGCCCCTCCAACGACAGCCGACTGAGCTTGCCGTAGTCGGGAAAGGTGCTGACATCGTAGTACACACCGTCCTCAATCACATAGGAATGGCCTCGCTCGTCCAGCCGCTGGATCAGGGTAATCATCTCCGGAATATGCGCGGTGGCCGGGGGCATCGTGGTCGGCATCAGGCAGTTGAGCCGCTCCATCTCTTGCAGGAAGAAGGCGGTGTAGAACTGGGCAATGTCGTAAGCCGACTTGCCCTCGCGCCGCATCGCGGTGATCATCTTGTCCTCACCCTCGTCGGCATCGCTGACCAGGTGGCCCACATCGGTGATGTTCATAATGTGGGTTACATCGTAACCGTCATATTGCAGCACGCGGCGCAGCACGTCCTCGAAGAGATAGGTGCGCATATTGCCGATATGAGCATAGCTATATACCGTTGGGCCGCAGGCGTACATCCCCACCTTGCCCGCTTCAAGTGACTTGAACTCCTCTTTGCTGCGTGTCAATGTGTTATATATCCTGAGTGTCATAAATCCAGCCTCCTGTTTTGTTGCTAGAATTATACCCGATATGGGCGGCGCTTTGGTAGGACTGAAGTGGTATAACTCGAACAAACGAAGTGGCCGCGCGGTTAGCCCGCGCAGCCACATTCATCCCTAATCACTACAGAAGAACGGTGGGGGTAGTGGGACTCGAACCCACAATCCTGCTGGCAACTCTTTTTAAGGGAGCCGCGTATGCCGTTCCGCCATACCCCCATATACAAACAAGCATACTGCCTGCCCCTCGCTGGTCACTTTACTCGGCAAGCTGCGGGGACGGGCTAGATTGTATAAGCAGATTATCGGCTTGTCAATAGCAGAAGAGGGGCAATTTGGGTGCAATTTTCGGCAAATGTGGCGGTTGGTAAGGAGTTGGTAAGGTTATGGTAAGGTTGCTGGCGGGCAGCAGCAGGTGTATAATGTAGTAGAGTGAACATCAGATAGGAGTAATCATGCCGGAGAACAGTGCCAACCAAATTGCTGAACCGGAGCGCAACCCTGAGGCTGCGGCCCGCTTCCTCATTGAGGGCCGTAGCCAGGCCAAGCGCGAAGATGTTATGCGCCGTTACCTGCACGATCCCCAGTGGCAGGAAGCGATCATCCTTGCCCTGCGACTGCTGGATAAGGATGGCGGTGAATTGCTGACGCGACTCTGTCTTGACCATGCCCGTGTTCCCTCCAGGTTCGAGGATTTGTTCCACCGCGATTTGCTGTTTGCGCTAAAGGCTTTTTCTGCAGGCGTGATCTTGTCACCTAAAGCGATAGCAATGCTAGTCGAACAGTTTGTCCCTGCTTTCTTTGAAGTTACTGCGAACCGCCAGTTGGCTGACTACAAACTGGTTGGTAAGCCTATGTTTGAGAGCCTGGTGAGCATTACTGATGGCAGCTTCCGCCGCTCATTCATCAGCGAAGTTCTGAGTTACCTCAGCCATCCCGACGAGATGCTACGTCATCGGGCAGTTATTGCTTTGGAGACCGTAAAGGCTACTGACCGGCATACCCTCCAGAGGCTTATTGACTTGATGCAGCACGACGCTAGCGGGCTGGTGCGCGGCGATACGGCGATGGCTTTGGTACGGATGGGTGTATCTGATGAGCGATTTATCCAACTTCTACGAGCAAGGCTGCAGGAAGACGAAGATGGCTGGGTGCGTGGGCGCCTTGTTTGGGCATTGAGTGAAGTTAGTGCCACTGATCCAGCTACTGTAGAAAGCCTAACCGACACGCTGCGCAATGACGAAGATAAGATAGTTCGGGGTTATGCTGCGGGAGTTCTGGTCGAGGAGGGACAGGACGAAGCGGCCATAGTAGCTGAGTTGCTCGAAAATGTACGGCGCGGTAAAGATCACTGGGCAGCAGTAGGCTGGCTGCGCAATATGGCTGAGGCTAATAACCCTACCGTGGTCAGCGTGCTGCTAAACGTCTTGCAGCACGATACAGCTACAATTGTTCGCTGGCAGGCGGCTCGTTCGCTAGCATCGTTTGCTGAAACAAATCCGACCGTGCTGCCGGTCATCTTTGATGTTCTCAGATACGATGACGACTTGGATACATTCGAGGCGATAAACGAAGGCGGATTGGCAAGCTTGCTCATTGGTAACGAAGAAGCGATTGCTATCTTGCTAGATAGGCTAAGGAGCGAAAGTGATAAGGAGGACGATTCTATGCGGGCGGCAATAGTGGAGCTGCTGGCCCGTGTAGGTGTTGGGAAGCCAGTAGTGGTTGAGACTCTGTTGTCCACCTTGCAGCATGATAGTGGCTGGTCTGCCCGCCTTGAGGCAATCCGTGCATTGGGTCGGCTAGGCGCTGGCGATGCCAGGGTATTGACTGCGCTGTTGCACGAGCTACTTAGTGAGCAACAGCAAGGCAATGTGTTGGATGATGTGATATATGCTCTTGCTAAGGTGGGGTACGGTGTCGCGGCCGTTGTTGATGCGGTACTTGACGTGCTGGCGCAAGCCCTTGCTGCACTTCCGACTTTGGCAGAAGGCGAAACTAGGGCATGGATGATCGAGCATGTGCATGAGAGGAACAATCAGCTACGCCGCGCCTGCGTCTATGCTCTGGGTGAGGCCGAAGTTGCCAGCCCGCCCGCTCTTGCGGCGCTGAAGCAGCGACTT
The DNA here is from genome assembly GCA_003243865.1 of Candidatus Chloroheliales bacterium. The sequence continues at coordinate 8,630 of QHBQ01000367.1, forward strand.
AATGAAGACCCAGATGTCGGGATTCGGGTAAAGGCGGCTGAAGCCTTGAATAAGTTGGGCATCAAGGATGAATACGTAGTTGCATCGCTGATGGAAATCATAAGGGCTGAAAGATCAGAGATATATTGCAGTGATGCTGTAAGATTGCTTAGTCAGATAGCTCCTGAACGAGAGGACGTTCAGCAAATCCTGTATGAGACTGCTATATCGGTGAGTACCAACCCGCTCCACAACACCGCCTTCCTTCGCTTGTATAAGGCTGTGGTTGAGGATATTGAGATTGACTGGCCTAATTAGCACACCTGTTCTTGACATCCTACCCTTCCACCGCATATACTAACCCCATGAGCGACGAAACCACCGGCAACGGGCTGTTCCTCCACAGCGTCGGGCCAATGCCCACCGGCATCAACCACCACTGGAAGCCACGCGTGCGACGGCGGGCCGATGGCCGCAAGTACATCCAGATTGACCTCAGCGACGAGGGCATCGCCTATCGCAGCCAGATTCAGGAGGCGACCCGCGCCTATCTGCAAGCACATCGCGCCACCCAGGCGCGGCTCGATTACGCCTACTGCAACGGTGACGGCCTTGGCGTGGTTGCCGTCCTCTACTTCCCCGATAACCGCTCCGACCTCGACGGGCCACTCAAGCTCGCACTCGACGCGCTGGTGGAGGGTCTCGACCTCGACGACGATCAGATTGGCTTGGTGGCCGCCTTCCGCGCCATTGACGCTGCCGACCCCCGCCTCGAACTCTGGGTCGGCACCCTCGAGGACGCTGCCCGCCTCACCATCCACCGACTTCAGGAAATTGTAGATTGTAGATTGCAGATTGCAGATCGGAAGAAGCAAGGGGGCAGCAGCCAGGGCGAACAACGGTTCGCCCCTACGGATAGCATCAAACTCGGCAATTCATCACTCCTCACTCCTCACTCCTCACTCAGCGTAGCCCTTCCCGACCCACCCAGCTTCAACAAGGCGTGGCAGTGGCGCATCGAGCGCGGCGAAAGCGGTCGCGCCCGCCCGGTTGCCTACCTGTCGGCGGCGTATACCCGTTACAAGGCGGCGGCGAAGCAGCAGGTCCTACATATCCTCCAAGACAAGAGAGAGAATAGTGGCAAGCTGGCGAAATCGCTGGCGGCAGCCTGTCGCGGCAAGCAGCGGGTCGGCCTCGGCATTGCCCTCACCCTCAGCCGCCGCCAGGGCGACACCGACAACTACATCAAACCGACGATTGACGCGATTATCGAGGCGCTCAACGCCGCCGCACCCACCGACCCCGCCTACGCGCCGCTCAAGTCGCTCAACGACCGCTACATTACGATGCTGGTCGCGCTCAAGAGCCGCACCCCCACCGATACCCCCACCGCTTGCATTACCCTTGCACCGCTGCCGCTCGCTGCCGAAGCGGCCATCGCGGCGATTAAGGGCGCGCTAAACATAGACATAGGTAGCCCCAAAGTTTAAGAGAGCAAAAAGCTCCCAGCTAGGGTTGAGGGAGAATCTCGCCCTAGCAACCAACTAAGCCCCCAGCGGGGGTTTGGGGGAGAAATCTCGAAGCGCCAATCATGCTCATCTGGGCGCTCTATGGTGCATGGCTGGGGTGGCATTGTGGCTGGGCAGCATTTCTCCCCCAACCCCCGCTGGGGGCTTAGATTAACGGCGCTTCAGCCCACTAGCTTGTTGGCTGCAACGTTCGGGATGACTCATGCTTAGTAGGTCAAACTTTGGGATGACTCATGCTTTTTGCACTTTGCCCACCAAACCTCTGTCTACTCATGCCTCATGGTTGAGCAAGTCCATTCCACAGGTGGCGAGAAACTGGCAGCTACGGCAGCGGGCGGGCTGATTGTGGTTGGGTGGCACTTCGTCGTTGCTGGCTTCGTCCTCGCGCATCGCTTCCAGCGTTTGGATCACCCACTCGCGCTCGTACTTACCGTAGGGCAGGCGAAACTGGCGCTCAGGGTAGCGCAGGATGCCGTAGGGTGGGCTGACGCCGTACTCCTCCTCGACCAGCAGGCAGTAGGCGTATAGCTGCATCGCGTGGCTGTCGCGCGGCTGGGTTACGTGGCGGCTGGTCTTGACCTCGACCGGGATGATGTAGCCACTCTGATCCACCAGATAATCCGGCCTGCCCGCTAGCCCGTAGCGTTTGGAGAACAGCGCCCGCTCCGGCCTCGCGCCCTCTTCACCTGCTGGTAGGGTGTCCTGCTCGATGACCTCACCGGCGGGCATCCCGCTATCCACCCGACGGCGGCGCGAGTCCAGGCTGATCAGCGCTGCCGCTGCGAGCACGATGATGAGCAGGATTGTCAGCCAGACTAGCATAACCACTGCCTTTTTCGTGACTAAGGATGCGGCAAGGGCGCACTGATGTGCGCCCCTACGGTTATGACCCCCTCCCCCATCTCGGGGGAGGGTTGGGGTGGGGGCTATAGGTTAGCTGACCCCGGCGGCCACTTCCGGTTCGATACCGAGTTCCTGGGCCAGCAGTTCGCGGCGATACATCGCGGTGTAGCGGCCCCCGAGCGCGACTAGCTCCATGTGCGAACCGCGCTCCACGATGCGCCCATCTTCGAGCAGGATGATCTGGTCGGCGTTCTGCACTGTGGCGATGCGTTGGGCGATGATGATGCTGGTGCGCTGCTTCATCACCTCGCGCAGCCCGGCCAGGATCTCCGAGGCGGTGCCAGTGTCCACGCTGGAGAGCGAATCGTCGAGGATGAGGATGGCCGGGTCGCGGACGATGGCGCGAGCGATGGCGGTGCGCTGCTTCTGCCCTCCGCTGAGGGTCACGCCGCGCTCACCGATCATGGTGTCAATGCCCTGGGGGAACTGCTCCAAATCCTTGCTCAAGCGTGCCACTTCCACCGCCTGCCCGATGCGCTTGCGTTCATCGTCGCTGACCTCGCGAAGGGCGCGCAGCGGGTCGTTGTCCAGGTTCACGCTCAGGTTGAAGAGCGGCAGGCGATTGGCGCGGCTGCTGTTGCGCGCCAGGAAGGTGCTGTTGCGGGCGCTGACGATTACCCGCTGCTGGCTGCTGTGTTCATCGAGCAGGCCGAAAGCTACGTTATCGCGGATTGGCACCGAGAAGAGGAAGTTGTCCTGCGGCACGTAGCCGATCGCCTGGCGCAGTTCGTCCAGCGGGATGGTGCTGATCTCGCGGTCATCTACGTATATCGTGCCTTCCTGCGGGTCGTAGACGCGGGTGATGAGGTTGACCAGGCTGCTCTTGCCGCTGCCAGTCGCGCCCACCACCGCCAGGCTGCTACCGGCTGGCACCCTGAAGCTGACGTGTTCCAGCGCAGGCAGGTCGTCGTAGGTTAGGGTGACATCCTTGAACTCGATCTCGCCACGAATCAGCTGCGTTGCTGGCTTCAGCTTCGCGGGGTCGTCGTAGATGTGCGGTTGGCGGCGCATTACCTCGTCGAGCCGGCCCAGGCTGGCAAGGCCCTGCTGGATAAGGGATAGAGTCCAGCCCATTGCGATCATCGGCCAGCCCAGTTGCGCGAGGTAGAGGTTGAACTGCACGAACTGGCCGAGGCTGATCTGGTGCGTAACCACATCGCCGCCGCCCACCACTAGCACGATCGCGGTGGTAACGCCCAGCAGCATCCCCAGCAGCGGCCACAGCAGCCCGGAGAGCAGCACGTAGACGAGATTGAGCTTGATGTACTGGGCGTTGGCGGCGGCGAAGCGCTTGATCTCCGCATCCTCTTGCCCATAAGCCTTGATTACCCGAATGCTGTTCAGGTTCTCCTGGCTGCGGGTACTGAGTTCGCCGAACTGGGCCTGCACCTGCTCATACTGCCGTCGCATCCGCCCGTTGAGCAGGTAGAACACCAGCGTCACCAGCGGCATCAGCACCAGCACAATCAGCGCCAGCTTGAGGTTGATACCGAACATGAACGCCAGCGTCACCAGGAAGGTGGCGGGGGTGCTGATTATCCCGTTCACCCCCGGCCCCAGCATCATCCGTACTTGGTTGAGGTCGTTGGTTGCCCGCGCCATCAGGTCGCCGGTGTGCAGGTTCTTGTAGAAGGCGGCGTCGAGGGTTTGCAGGTGGGCGAAGAAGTCGCCGCGCAGCTCATACTCGATGCGCCGCGACACCAGCGAGACCATATAGCGCTGGATGAACACCGCCAC
>QHBQ01000099.1 GCA_003243865.1 Candidatus Chloroheliales bacterium
CCGACCTTAGCAACCCGCCGCCCCCGCCCGCCCCACCGCGTGGCTGGACGCCAGGCGGCGTAGAGGGTGAACGTTCACCTAACCCGGAGGTTGGTGAGGAGCGAAGGGGCTAGGAACGGCAGCCAACGGATTCGTGAAAACGAATAAACGAATGTGTGACGGCGTAGGGGCGAATCGCATACGCCCTGATGCAGAGCATCAATGCTCATTGCAAGCAACGTATGTTGATGTAGGGGCGAATCGCATATGCCCTGGTGAAGTGTTATAATGACCATCGTAAACAACGGAACCAGCCAACGGACTGTTCAACGGACAAACGGACAAACGGAAGAAGGCGCTGCGGTTGACGTAGGGGCGAATCGCATGCGCCCTGGTGAAGCGCATCAACGTTCATCGTAACCATCAACATTGACGTAGGGGCGGGCGGCGCTCGCCCTGGTGGGAAATGATGCAACGATTGGGGAAAGCCAGCCAACGGATTAGGTTCAACGGAGAAACGAATGAAGATGATGCAACATGCGTTGCTTGCGATGGGCATTGACGTTCTTCATCAGGGCGTATGCGATTCGCCCCTACGTCATCCGTTTTACCCCTCCCCCGCTGGGGGAGGTTGGGTGAGGGAGAATGGTGAAGCGCCTACCGGCTCATCGTAACCAACCCCGTCCGCCCATCATAATCTACAATCTACAATCTACAATCGGAGCACATCCGTGGCCTCACTAGCCAGCAGCAGCGAACAGCTATCCGCCAGCCTCAGCCGCGCCCGCCAGACCTGGCAGCGCACCCGCGAGCTGTGGAACGACCCGGTCAGCCGTGAGTTCGAGAGCAAGCACTGGGCGCAGGTCGAGCCGACCACCCAGCCGCTCATCGAGCAGATGAAGCGGCTGGCGGCGGTGATTGAGCAGGCGCGGGGGAATGTTAAGTAAGTAACAGAAAAGGAGAAAAGAGATGCAAGAGCCAACTATCCTCACCAGCCAGCGTGAGCTTCTACGGACTTACCATGCTTCTAGCGCTCAATCCGCACTACTCAATGAAGATTTGGCGAAGAAGCGACGGCAGATTGAAGCAGTTAAAGTTGAGGGCCTGGACCTCCTCACTAGCGTAGGACAGTCACCTACCTTCAACTCAGTAAACGCGCCTGCACCAACTAACGTAGATGCCATACAAGAACTAGACCGAGCTACCAATATAGCCGAACAGTCAGTGCGTAACCTTGCTGTTTTGCTAGGCTCCCTTAACTGGCGTGAAGTAGCCAGGGTGCAGGTGTTCAAACGAGACAATGTTAAGGTTATACCTTGCTCAAATGGTAAACTGTTCGCATTCCACCATGACAACGATGTCAGTGTTTGGGACTCAACTACCTTGTCTGAGATAAGGAGGTTTAACCTCAGATCTGAAATAGGACAGCCCGCAGCACTTTGGGATATTTCCTCTGATCTCAGGCTTCTTGTCACTATTGCAAAGTCACGTTTTAAGATTGATACTTTGAATGGAGTGCTCCTGTATAATCTAAATGATAAAACCAAAAAGAAGATATGGTGGGGCTATGTAGCAGATGCACGGCGGATCCAGTTCTCCCCTTCAGGCGAAACCATACTGATGAGCTACTTTGGCAACGATGATAAGCATTATGTATGGATACTAAACAGCAAAGACGGTGCTGGGTTGATGGAGTTTCCATCATCATATGGAATGGTGTTTTTTACCCCTAACGGAGAGAGGTTGCTTAAGTTGAATATCCAAGGATTGTCGTGCTATAACGTTCACAACGCTCAACTAAGCTACAAAGTTGATTTTTCAGCGTCTGGCGTAGATATATGTGGTTCTTCATTCGATGGAAGTACCGTAGCCTTTACCTCTGGCCTTGTGAAACGTGACATAGACATAGGTGTTTGTAGTGAAAGCACTGAGAAGCTAGCTAAGATATATAATGCTAGTGAAGCGGTAATTATCGGCTTGGGGGTTTCACCCGACGGACAGATCATATCCTCGTGTGAAGGGAAGGGCTATATAAGGTTCTGGTCCGCCAACAATGGTGAGGCAGTTAATGTGCTCCACGTCGAAGGTTTGGGCGAGCTCAAAGGCTTTGCCTTCTCTGCTGATTGGAGAACAATGGCAATAGGTGGTAGCAATGGCAGTGTATTGTTCATGCAAGCCGATTATCCGGATTTGCCTGCGAAAACATTGGCGCTCACCCAATCAGTTGCCGCCGCAGAGTTCTGGTACAATCGCGCCCAAGAGCAAGTCGCCACCGAACACCGCCACACACTTGAAACACAAATTGCCACACACCATCAGCAATGGATGTCGGCACTTACTCAATCGAACCAACCTGCGCTCCATTCATGGGCAGCTAGCCCCTGGCAAAGCTGGCAACCAGCAAGCACCAGCTCTGATGCAACGTATATTGGCACTGTAACCCCCACTGGCAGTCCCCACCTTGCTATGCCCGCCCTCGCGTCCATCATCGGCGGGCAGAATCTCCTCATCGAAGCCAGCAGCGCAGCCAAAGCCACTGCCAACAAAGCAATGCAATCCGTAATGCTCCGTCTGCTGGCGACCACCCCACCCGGCAAGCTCCGCTTCACCATGATTGACCCAGTCGGTCTCGGCCAGAACTTCGCCCCTTTTATGAAGCTAGCCGACTATGATGACCAGCTTGTGACCGGCAAGGCGTGGACCGAGCCGCACCACATCGAGCAGCGCCTGGCCGATCTGGCCGAACACATGGAGAACGTCATCCAGAGGTACCTGCGCAACGAATACCAGAGCATCGAGGAGTACAATGAGAAGGCGGGCGAGGTGGCCGAGCCGTACCGCGTGCTGGCAATTGCCAACTTCCCGGTCAACTTCAGCGAGGCCGCCGCCCGACGGCTGGTCAGCATCGCCGCCAACGGGCCGCGCTGCGGCGTCTACGTCATCGTCACCGTGGACACCGAGCAGCCGATGCCGCACGGCTTCGTCATTGCCGACCTGGAGCGCACCGCTACCGTCATCAAGCACGATGGCAGCCGCTTCGTGTGGGACGATGACGACTTCCGCGACTGCCAGCTTGAGCTTGACAGCCCACCCGAACCGGCAATGTTCGACCGCATCATCAAAGCGGTAGGCGAGGGCGCGAAGTCGGCCAGCCGCGTCGAGGTGCCGTTTGAGAGCATCGCCCCGCCGCCCGCCGAGTGGTGGCAGGCGAACAGTAGCGCAGGCCTCAGCGTGTCCATCGGGCGCAAGGGCGCAACCGGGCAGCAGTTGTTTGAGCTGGGCAAAGGTACTGCCCACCACGCGCTGGTGGTGGGCAAGACTGGCAGCGGCAAATCCACCCTGCTGCACGTGCTCATCACCAACCTGGCGCTCAAGTACAGCCCGCAGGAGGTCCAACTGTACCTGATTGACTTCAAGCAGGGCGTAGAGTTTAAGGTTTATGCTAACCAGCAGCTACCCCACGCCCGCGTCATCGCTATTGAGAGTGAGCGCGAATTTGGCCTCAGCGTCTTGAATGGGCTGGATGTCGAGATGAACCGTCGCGGCGAACTGTTCCGCAAGGCAGGGGCGGAGCGCGATCTGATGAAGTATCGCCAGAACACCAGGCAGCCCTGCCCCCGTATCCTTCTGATCGTGGACGAGTTCCAGGGGTTCTTCACCGAGGACGATAGCATCTCGCAGCAGGCCACCTTGCTGCTCGACCGGCTGGTACGCCAGGGACGCTCCTTCGGTATCCATGTACTGCTTAGTTCTCAGACGCTGGCAGGAGCATACTCGCTAGCCCGCAGCACGATTGACCAGATGGGGGTGCGCATCGCGCTGCAGTGCAGCGAGGCCGATGCCCGCCTGATTATGAGCGACGACAACCCGGCGGCGCGGCTGCTCTCCCGCCCCGGTGAGGCCATCTACAACGATGCCAACGGCAGGGTAGAGGGCAACAACAACTTCCAGGTGGTTTGGATGACCGACGATGTGCGCGAGGACTACCTGCGCCGCATCCGCCAGTTTGCCGCAGACAAGGGCAACCAGCCGCAGCAAATCGTGTTCGAGGGCAACGCCCCCGCCGAGGTGGAGAAGAACAAGTCGCTGACCGACCTGCTGGCCGCGCCCACCTGGGCCAACCCGCCGCGCGGAATCAGCGCCTGGCTGGGCGAACCAATCGCCATCAAGGAGCCAACCGCCGCCACGTTCAAGCGGCAGAGTGGCAGCAGTCTGCTCATCGTTGGGCAGAACGACGAAGCGGCGCTGGGCATGAGCATGACCGCGCTGCTCAGTATCGCCGCGCAGCAGCCGCCCGCGAAGGGCGAGGGTGCGCCCGGCGCTTGCTTCTACGTGCTGGACTTCACCCCTGCCGACGCGCCCTACGCCAACCTGCTCAGTCGGCTGGGCGAGTTCGTGCCGCACACGGTGCGGGCGGGCAGCCGCCGCCAGCTACCCGACCTGATTGCCGAGCTTGCCGCCGAGGTAGACCGCCGCTTGCAGACCGACGACACCGGCGCATACCCCATCTATCTCTGCATCTACGGCCTGCACCGCGCCCGCGACCTCCGCCCAGAGGAGGACAACTTCAGCTTCTCCCTCAGCAGCGAACCAGCCCCGCCCAGCCCCGCCAAGCAGTTCCCCACCATCTTGCGCGAAGGGCCGGAGCTGGGCGTACACACCATCGTCTGGTGCGACACGCTCGCCAACCTGAACCGCACCCTCGACCGCCGCGCCCTGCGCGAGTTCGAGCAGCGGGTCGCCTTCCAGATGAGCGCCGAGGACTCCAGCAACCTGGTAGACAGCCCCGCCGCCAGCAAGCTGGGCCAGCACCGCGCCCTCTTCTTCAGCGAGGAGCAGGGCCGCGCCGAGAAGTTCCGCCCCTACGGCCTGCCCAGCGAGGAGTGGCTGGCCGA
>QHBQ01000012.1 GCA_003243865.1 Candidatus Chloroheliales bacterium
AATAGCTTAACTTGTAACCGATAATGCATGAGATGAACATGAGCGCAGGCGGAGAGGGCAGTATGGGCAATATGAACTTGGACGATACCGCGACGATGCGCCCCGCGGTTGGGCGGGGGTCGCTGATCTTCGCGGTTATCCTCACCCTGCTGATGCTGACGGTGGGTATCGGTCTGGCCGCTCGCTTTGGCGATCTCTCGATGAGCAGCCAGGGCATGAGCGGCAGCACAATTGATACAGCAGGGTGTGGCCCAGGCGGTCAATGTACAGCGGGAAACACCACCAGCCAGAGCGGACCGTGCAAAACCCCAAGTATGCCCGGCATGGTGATGGCGGGCGAATGCACCCCTACTCCAGCGGGGGGTACTGGTGGGATGAACATGGGCGGAGGCGGCGGCCACAATATGTCGCCGGTGGATGTCACTAATGCCCCCGCCGCCGACCCCAATGCGCGAGGCAACCAGCCACTTACCTACACGCTGGCGGCCGCTGGGGTCAAGCAGTTCGAGCTTACCGCCAGCGTGATCAAGTGGAATATCCTACCCGATGTGCAGGTGGGCGCTTACGCCTATAATGGGCAGGTACCCGGCCCCGAGATCCGCGTCACCGAAGGGGATAAGATAAGAGTGATCGTTCACAACCATCTGCCGGAGCCAACCAGCATCCACTGGCACGGCCTGCAGATCCCCAACAACATGGATGGGGTAGCCGATGTGACGCAGCCACCGATCGCCGCGGGCGGGGTCTTCACCTACGAGTACACCGTGCCAAACACGCCTGGCTCTTACTTCTATCATACCCACGAGGATGCCGACCGCCAGCAGTCACTTGGCCTGTATGGCGCATATATCATCGAAGCGAAGAACCCCACCGTCAAATACGATGCCGAGTACACGATTATGTTGAACGAACTAAGGGTGGTGAACGGTCAGACCTGGCCGAGTATGGACTTCGATGGGATGCTGCCCAACTACTTCACTATCAACGGCAAGAGTTATCCCTCCACTGAAACCATCAAGGTGAAGCAGGGGCAGAAGGTGCTGCTGCGCTTCATCGGCAGCGGTCAGTTCATCCACCCAATGCACCTGCACGGGCAGCCGTTCAAGATCGTCGCCACCGATGGCAATCCAGTGCCGGAGGCGGCCCAACTGACCAAAAACACGCTGCTGGTCGGCCCAGGAGAGACCTACGATGTCGCCTTCACCGCCCGCGCCCCCGGCAAGTGGTTGCTGCATTGCCACATCAATCATCACATCACCAATAATGGGCAGGAGGTGCAGGGCGGGGGCGGGCTGACGATGATCGTCGAAGTCGCGCCGTAGGCTTGCCTCAACTGGAATATAATCTGTTATGTCGCCATCGATCATCCAGATTCAGAGCGGAGAGATTGACCAGATGACTGGCCTCTTGAACCAGTGGTACGGGCTGAACGCCCAGGGCCAGCCGGTGGTAAGTATACCTGCTGGTGGCGGGGCTACCACCAACCCGCCAGGTTCTACGGTTATGCCCTTAACTGGCACTTCCGATCACACCTGCCTCTAGTCGCACTGGTCTTGTTGCTCACCCTGGCGAGCGGGATGGTTCTACGTTATAGCAATCGCAGGCAGCAGACATAGCATCGCAGGAATTACTTACGCAGACTCCTATCACGGAACCCGCCCTTGAGCGTAATCGCCACGCCTAACCGCAACGCACCCATTCAGGGTGCGTTGTTGTTTTGTCTGCTTTGCTGGGTAGCAGGTACTTGCTACAGCTCGGTATTGATGTGGGTGGCAGGCCGGAACTTGCCAGTTGCGATGGTTGCTAGGTCCACTTCGTACTATTGACACATAGGGAATTTTATGCTATCGTTTCGGAGCGGCTAAGATCATCGGGTTTAGCCGAATTGGAGAGGTAGGGGGCAATGGTCAGCGTGACCCGCACATATAAATACCGGCTCTATCCAACTAAGGATCAGGTCGAGCGCCTGGAATGGGTGCTACGACAATGCCGTTCCTTGTACAACGCCTGCCTTGAGCAGCGCATTACCGCCTATAAGCGATGCGGCGTGAATATCTCTAAAAATCAGCAATCGCGTGAACTAACCGAGCTAAAGGGGGAGCTACCCGAGTACAACCAGATTGGCGACCACGTATTGCGCGATATGCTGCACCGCCTCGGTGAAGTACCCCAGCCCTAAAGGGCGGGGCTTCCACGCTAAATCCGAAGATTGTCGCGTTGGCTGCTTCCCAGCCGAAGGATGACTTTAGCCGCCTCCTCGTCACGGTCGCGCTCCTCGCCACAAGGACAGGAATGCCAGCGTTGGTCAAGTTCCTTCTTCTTGACCGCGCCGCAACCGTAACACGTCTGGCTGGTGTGAGCTGGGTTAACAAAAATTACCACGCGACCGGCACTTTCAGCCTTGTAGCTGGTGAACTCTTGAAACTGCGACCAACTTACATCGCTAATCGAAAAGGCCAAACTATGGTTCTTCACCATGTTGGCAGGCTTCAAATCCTCAAACACAATCATGCCGTAGCGGTTGACCAACTGCCGCGACAACTTATGGGCAAAGTCGGCTCGCTGGTTGGCAACCTTACGGTGGATAGTGGCAACCGCTTGTTTAGCCTGGTTGCGACGATGGCTGCCCCGCTGGCAGCGGGCCAGGGCTTGTTGCTTAGTCGCCAGCTTAGTCAACGATTTACGAAGATAGCGGGGATTTGTGAAGCGTTCACCATTAGACAAGCTAGCAAAGTAGTTGAGGCCCATATCCACGCCAACGGCTTCATCACTCATTGGCAACGGCTCGGCTTCAACCTCTACGCTGAAACAGACGAACCAGCGTTGCCCTTCGCGCACGATGCTAACCGTTTTGACCTTGCCCAGCATCTCACGATGCAACCGCACTTTCAGCGTGCCAATCTTGCTGAGGGTGAGTCTATCGTTTTGCAGCGACCAGCCACTTTGCGGGTAAGTGATGCTATCGTAGCGACCCCGCCCCTGGAAGCGGGGGTATCCTGGGGTCTTGCCCTGCTTTACCCGCCGGAAGAAGTTCTGAAACGCTTTATCGGCACGGCGCAACACGTCCTGAAGCACCTGGCTGTAAATATCGCTGTATTCGGGACGCACTTCTTTAATCGCGGGCAATTGGTTGGCCTGGTCATAATAGCTAACCGACTTGCCACACATCTTGTAAGCGTCACGACGTTCCTGGAGCGCACTGTTGTACAGTTCGCGGCAACGAGTGAGTTGCCAATCAAGCAACCTCGTTTGGGCAGCAGTTGGGTATGCTCTAAACTTGTAAGTGCGCTTATACACAAGTATACTATAGCACATACGTTCGTTTTCGTCAAGTGGCTTACCGGTGCTTTCATCAGCCTGGCTACGCAGGGCGGCTGTATCCCCAGCAATAAATTGCGGGGTCTTAGCCGCTTTGAAATCCGATAAAAGTACCGCCAGAACATACCAGCAGGGATTGCTCGGTTTGTGGTCTACGCAACAAGCCCCCACCAGATGAGCGCGTATACAAGTGCGTGAATTGCGGCTACCGGGCGGACGTAGATACCAACGCTGCGCTCAATATCCTGCGGCTGGGGCAGGTAATCCTCAGCAGTAGCAGTAGCGGGTCGGGGAACGACCGGCGCTCAACGGCGGGTGAGGGCGACACAACCGATCCCTCTCGGTCGCTGAACGCGAAATCGCCCGAGCGTAAGCTCCTGGCTCCAGGCGGCACTGTGCTAGCAACATAGGCGGCTGAAGTTGCAACCAGGTAACGACGCGGCGGGAATGTTCCACATGCCGATGGTCAATCCAAAAGCCATCCTATGGAGTTGCCGCTGGGCGGTGACCTTGAGAAACCGGAAGTTGCCTAAAGGTCAGCAGGCCATTCCATGCCGTGTGATCAAGGCTGACCACCGATTGCTGGCAGATAATTCCAGTGGAAGAGAAGAAAGGAACCAGGGATGAAAAGCAGGTTGTGGCAATCTTTCACCGCGCTGCTGTTGGTCGGCATCGCACTAACACTGCTCATTGATGCTGATGATCAGCAGGCAAAGGCGAGCGCAGCGGCAGCGAGCGCAGCACCTAGCAGCCAATCGGCACCCAGCGTTATCCGCCCCCAAGTGCTGGTGGTGCGGCTCTACTTCAAGGATAAGGCCGAGCGCGACCGCCTCGCGGTTGAATGGGGCGCGGCAGAGGTCAGCACCCTGGGTGGCTACCTTACCATCTGGACCGACCGCGCTGGCTATAACAAGATGCTCGCCCAGGGCCTCAAGGCCAGCATTGATGAGCAGACCACCAGCCAGGCCAACAATCCCAACCTGTTCGGCCAGAACAGCCCCGATACCTTCGATGGTGGCTACAAGACCGTCGAGGAGATGCAGACGTTCCTCGACCAGGAAGTGGCGGCCTACCCCAACCTGGCCGAGAAGGTCACGATCGGGCAGTCCTGGTGTGAGATCCACGCGCCCTGTAACCTGCCTGGGCCGCCTAACCTGAACTGGAACGGCTACGACCTGCAGGTGCTACACATCACCAATCGCAGCATCCCTGGCCCCAAGCCGGTCTTCTGGCTGGAAGGTGGCATGCACGTGCGCGAAATCGCCAACCCCGAAACCGCAATGAGCTATATTGACTACCTGCTCAGCAACTACAACAGCAACCCCGACGCCCGCTGGCTGGTGGACTATCAGGACATTTGGGTGATGCCGATCGTGAACCCCGACGGCCATCATATGGTTGAGGCAGGCGGCAACAACCCTTACTCCCAGCGCAAGAACGCCAACTACAGCAACGGCTGCACCACCTGGCCGCCGGGCGGTGGCCAGCTCGGCACCGACCTGAACCGCAACTTCCCCTTCAAGTGGGGTCTGATTGGTGGCAGCACTGCTCCGTGCAGCGAGGTATACCAGGGACCCAGCGTCAACTCCGATCCAGAGACGCAGGCGATCGTCAACAAGGTCAGCAGCCTCATCCCCGACCAGCGCGGGCCGAACGACCCTGACCCCGCACCCCTAACCACCACCGGCGTGCTGGAGGATATGCACTCCTACGGCAGCCTCAACCTCTACCCCTGGGGCTGGACCGGCAGCCCCGCGCCTAACGGCGCGGACATCGCCAACATCGGTCAGCATATGAGCGCCTCCAATGCTTACCCACCCGGCAACAGCTACCAATCCTGCCAGCCCCCCAACTGCCTCTACTCGGTGAGCGGCGACTCGATTGACTGGGCGTATGGGGTGCTTGGCATCCCCGCCTACACCCCCGAAGTAAGCGGCAACGGCTTCTTCCCATCCTATTCGTACAGCCAGAACACCATCTGGCCGGAGAACCGTGGTCAGTTGCTCTATCTGGCAAAGATTGCCCGCACCCCTTACCTGACCACTCGCGGCCCTGACACCAGCAACGTTGCCACCAACCCAATGACTGTGACGCAAGGTACGCCGTCGAACCTAAGCGCTACCATCAACTATGCCTGGAGTAACAACAGCTACGCACAGAACGTGGCGGCAGCTGAATACTATGTGGACACCCCACCCTGGGTGGGCGGCACCGCCATCCCGATGAACGGCACGTTCGGTGGCGCGCAGACTGTGCCAGTAACCGCCACCGTGGACACCAGCGGCCTGACCGTGGGTCGCCACATCCTCTTGGTGCGCGGGCGGGGGGTGAACGACTACCAGGGTCTCCATAGTTGGGGGCCAATCACGGCTGCCTTCCTTGATGTGCTGCCAAATGGCGGCGCAACCCCCACCCCGGGGCCGAGCAACACCCCAACCCTCACCAACACGCCAGCGCCAGCGACCAGCACGCCGACCAGTACTCCGATCCCTACTGCAACCCGCACCAGCACGCCGCTGCCCGCCACCAACACACCATTGCCTGCCACCAATACGCCGGTTCCGCCAACCAACACGCCTGGCGGCCCGACTAGCACGCCTGTGCCGACTAACACTACGGCACCGACTAACACCCCCGGCGGCCCAACCAACACGCCAGTTGTGCCGACCGCGACGCCGACCGATTGCCCAAACCCCTTCGTGGATATAAGCAACAACGTCTTCTACTACGCCATCCACTATCTCTACTGCCGCGGCGTAGTCAACGGCACCGACCCCACTCACTACAGCCCGGCTGGCACTTCCACTCGTGCGCAGTTTGCTAAGGTGGTGGTACTCGGCTTCGGCGAGAGCTTGTACACCCCCAGCGGCAGCCAAGACTTCACCGATGTGCCACCCAGCTACTGGGCCTACGCCTACATCGAGACCGGCTTCCACAACGGCATCCTCAGCGGCTTCGATGCAGCCAACTGCACCGCGCACGGCGCTACCTACCCCTGCTACCTGCCCAA
>QHBQ01000004.1 GCA_003243865.1 Candidatus Chloroheliales bacterium
CCAGTCCTTCACCAGCTTGCCGCTTTTATCATACTTGTAGACGTGCGGCGGGCTGCCAGTACCGACGAAGATGTTGCCGTTGGCGTCAACCCCAACCGCATTTGGGTAGCTGGCATCCAGCCCATTGCTGATCACCAACAGTGGATCAATCTTGGCAATGTTCGGTATGGATGCTGGCGGCGGGGGTTGTACGCCCGCACCCACCGGCCCACCCTCGTTGAAGCCACGCAGCGAGACAGGGTAGAAGTGTTCGAAGGGGATGAGTTGCTCATCAGTGTTGTTGGCGACCATGCCGAGCCGCACCTGCTGGCTGGCCGAGGTTAGCGCTACCCGCATACTGAACGGATGCCAGCCGCGCGTCAGTTGCACTTGCACCGCCGCGCCCTCCTGCCCGGCCCTCACCTGTAGCACGGTTTGCTGATCAAACGCCAGCAGCCCTGCGCCGCCCTCAATCTTCAGCGTGTAGGTGTTGTTCTGCTCGGCGTAGACGGAGCCTTCCCACACCCCCACTGCCGGGTAGCTGAGGCCCGCAGGTGGCGGATTGCTGGCATCAAGGCCCGCAAAGCGCTCCTGGCGGCTGGTCACTAGCTTGTCAAGCTGATAGATATTGCCGCCCGCGAAGTAGCCTGCCCGCACCCCGTGCTTGGTGTTCGCCTCGCCTGCCCGCACGATGTACGCCTGGCGGAACAATTGCCCATCAATGAAGGGGATGTCCTGCTCGATCGCATCGGGGTATATGCCCCTGATTGCGCCGCCTTCAGGGATGTGGTTGGGCAGCAGCAGGAAGAGGGCATCCTTATTCAGCAGGTGGGGGAAGGGCAGCATATCAATCGGGCGGGCTATATCCTCACCTTGCAGGTGGGGGGCGAGAAAACGGATCATCGCGAAGTTGATGGTGCCATTTGGCCCACCTACGTAGTAGACATGATAGTTCTGCTGCGCATTGCGCAGGTAGTAGCCATCAATGGTCAGGTCGGCCCATTGCTGTTTCGTGTCGCGGAAGCTGTCATAATACTGCTGCACTCCCTGGGTCATCAGCAGGGCGATCAGCAGGGCGGCGGTGATGTTCACGTAATCGGGCCGCTGCGTTAGTGTTGCCGGGGCTATCAGGTGGAAAGCGGAGCGGGCCGCCCGCACCCGCACCCGACTTGTCGATATCGTGCTACGTAGCGCCGTCATTTGCTGCTCCGGCCAGCGGCGCACTTCGCTGGCCCTAAACCAGCCAGTGCGCTCCGCTTCGTATAGTATCTTGTTGAGGGCAATAGCGATGAAGATATAGAAGGTTTGTACCACCCCAGCCATGCGCAGCAACTCAGGCGGGTTGATAGTAAGCACCGTCGAGAGGAACAGCCCCGCCCAGAACCAGATGGTCAATAGAAAGTAGCGGGGGTCACGCCAGCGCCACAGACAGTAGGCGATGCCCAGCGTCGCCAGCATCGCGGGCAGGGTGGGCAGGAACGGCTTGCTAGTCTGGTAGAAGTAGGTACGGTCATCGTAGTAGTTGAGCGCCAGGTAGGTGTGCTTTGCCTGCTCACCCAGCAGGTTAAGCCAGGGCTGCCAGTTGGCAAGCACCGTCTGCGGGGTGATCGGCTGGTCGGCAGCGGGGTAGCTCAAGCCCCAGTTGCTGAAGCTGAGGGCTGCTCCGAACTGGCTGAAGATCGAAATCTGGCTCAAGCGCTCGAACAGCACCTCCTGGTGGTAGAAGGTATAGACGGCGGTCGGGGCGGCCAGCAGCCAGAGGCTGAGGCCGAACACGCCGATCTGCCGCCAGTAGTTAGGCAGGAAGCGCAGGCGGGTGACGAACAGGTAGCCGATCAGGATAACAAAGAGGATGAGGATCGAGCGTGAGGAGGGATAGAAGAACAGGCTGGCCGCCGCCGAGTAGCCCGCCCACACGAAGTCGAGATAGCGCTTGCTGCGCAGGCCCTTGAAGAAGAAATAGAAAGCGAGTATCCAGAACAGGGCCATCTGCTCGGTACCAGCGGGGTAAAGCGAGAAGTGTAGGATAGTTGGCGCGCACGAAACCAGCGCGGCGGCGATCAGCGCGGTGCGCGACCCCCACAGCAACCGCACCAGCAGGAACGCGGCGAAGATATTCAGCACGCTAAACAGCGAACTGCTGAAGTGGATACCAGCGGGCGTATCGTCGCCGAACAGGGCCATCCCTGGCAGCATTGTCCACATCGTGCCGCTGGGAAAGAAGAACCAGTTGCTATTGGTCAGCGGCGGGGCGACTGCGAAGTTGCCGTGCAGTAGCGCCTTTGCTATCAGCCCGATCTCTGCCTCATCAGTGTGCATGCCGATTACCTTGTAGCTGAGGCCGTAGGCCCGCACCGCAATCGCCACCAGCAGGATTAGGCCGAGCAGCAGGTACTCGAGGCGGCGGTTAGGCCGCTCAGCGGGCCGCACGATCGCGCCATCATCCTCGCCAGGGGTCATCTCATCAGGGTTGGGGGCGCTAACCGGCCATAGCCCGGTTTGTTGCCTCGCGCAAGCGGTGGCAAACAGGACCAGGCTGACCACCCACAGCAGAATCGCCAGCACGTTTAGCTGATCCTGCTCATGCAGGGTCACTGCCACCACGCTTACCAGCGTGGCCGCAATGCCCAGCCCCAGCCTTAGGGCTAGCGGTCGTACCCGCCAGATGGCAAGCAGGCCGCCCCTCTTGGGGGGTGGCAGGCTAGCGAGCATGGTGGGGTTGAGCGGGCGAGTGGGGCTAGCGCGGCGCTCCCGCAAGGAGGTCGCTGGCGCATCGCTGGCAACTAGAGGCGCAACGTGGCGCACGCGAAGAGTGGTACGCACAATCGGCACATCGCTGACAGCAGGCGGGTCAATGCGGCGCAGCGGCAGGGGGGTTGCGGGCGCGATATCTTCGGCGCTGGGCGGCGAGTAGTTGCCGATGCGGAAGAAGTAGCGGTTCTTATAGGTAAACAGGCAGCCGACGATCAGCACAACACACGCCAGCAGATAGAGCCGTGCCCCGTCCAGATCACGTGCATCATAGGCCGCCTGCCCCCGCCAGGCGATGAATAGCGCCAGCAGGGAGGCGATAAATCCCCTTGCTTTCAGTGTCTGCGTCCCCAGGCGACGAAGCCGATTCATCCACATCTCTCCTCGGTTGGTCTCAGCCTCATTATAAGCGGATTTGGATATCGGTGCAACCGAATCGGAAAGCCCCATGAAAATCGCGGCCCAGCTCACAGTCAGGGTTGTTGCAAAGTCGGCCAGGGCGCAATGAATTTGCGCCCCTACAAGCGCGAAATCCATGTAGGGGCGTGATTCATCACGCCTAGCGGCCCACTTTGCAACAGCCCTAAAATCACAGTCTCGCCCTATTGACAAAACGCTATACCCATGCTAAAATAAGCACAGGAGAAGAGAGTAGCCCGCCTAACTCCTGGCGTTTCGCTATAAGGATAGGCCGGTTCGAGGAGAGGTCAATTGTGTTTAAGCGCGTTTCACATCGTCTATCCGCGCTGATGCTGGTCGTCATGCTGCTAGGGCTGGTCCCGACCCTGTCATCGCAGCTGCAAGTTGTGCCGCACTCGTCGGCACTCGCCGATGGCCTGCCCACTCCCATCCCTACTCCCGGTGATATTCCGCCAACCCCCACCCCCGGCACCAATAGTGACTTCCTAACCCCGCCCGCCCAGGCCACCGCCACCCCGGTAGTTGATCCTCAGCTGCCCAGCCTGGTGTTGAGTAGCAGCTTCAGCCAGACCCAGATGAGCGTCGGCGATACCGTGGTCCTCAGCATCACGGTTACGGACGAAGGGGCCAATCCCGCTCAGAGCCTGCTTCTCACCCTGCCAGTACCTGCTGG
Source organism: Candidatus Chloroheliales bacterium (assembly GCA_003243865.1). Next base: position 3,824 of record QHBQ01000004.1, read on the forward strand.
GGTCACTATCCTCAGCGGTGGCGGATGGAAGCCCGTCGCCCTCGCGGCAGGCGGTAGCGCCACCTTCACCACCACCTTCCAGTTGACCGTTGCCCCAAGCGGCAATGCTCTGCTCTTCTCTCCCCAGGCCACCGCCCAAGGTCTCACTCTGCCCGTATATGGTAGCGCTGGTATCCTGGTAGTCAACCAATCGCGCCCTCCGGCCACCGCCCAATACAGCCCTGGGCAGGCGACCACCCTGCAATCCAGCGATAATCAGGTCACGGTCAGCTTCCCGGCTGGCGCATATACTGCGCCGCTCACCCTGCAGCACAGCTTCCCATCCCTGCCCGATCCATATCCGGTGAACACCGGCAGGCATCCCGGCTTTGGCGCCTTCAACCTCACTGCCACCGACAGCAACAACCAGCAGATTCATCAGTTTGCCCAGCCGCTGACCATTACAGTTAGCTACTCACCGGAGCAGCTTCAGGCGCTAAACCTCAGCGCTGAAGACCTCACCCTCTTCTACTACGACTATACGGCGCAGGAATGGGAGCCACTAACCACTGACGTGGATCAGACCGCCCAGACTGCTTCCGCTGCGGTTACGCACTTCAGCAGCTATCAGCTCTCCGATGGCTCCTCCCCATCGAGCGCATTCATCCCCAGCCTGCAGGGCTGGCAGGTGAATAACTACACCGGTGCAGCCACCTACGCTCAGACCATTGATGTACCTGCCGGTCTCGGCGGGCTGAAGCCTGGCCTGACTCTTAGCTACAACTCGGCGGCTACCGACGGCAGCTCCGGCAAGCACGTCCCATCGCAGGCGGGCTGGGTCGGCAAGGGCTGGAGCCTGGATAACGGCTCGATCTCGCTCAACATCGTCAAGTCGGACACCCGCAACACCGTCTTCGGCGCGTACACGCTGGTGCTGAATGGGCAGTCCTACGATCTGATTGGCGAGTGTCCAAGCGGCTACTCCTGCATCCAGGGCGACCCCACCACCTGGCAGTGGCATACCACCAACGAGGCATTCCTCAAGATAAAAGTGATACCCAATGGCACTTCCACCGATTGCACCGTGCTGGGGCGTGGTGGTTGCCATGATGGCAGCACTCCCTACACTCGCTACAAGTGGCAGATCTGGACCAAGGACGGTACCCGCTACGACTACGCCGAGGATGCCTTCTGGGGCTGGAACAACTGCGACATCCCGGGCGGGCGCGCCTACATGGAGACGTACAAGTGGCAGGTTTCCCATGTCGAGGACCTGCGCGGCAATGCGATTGACTACACCTATAACCGCAGCAGCGGCTGGCACCCGCAGGTCGGCTGCTCCGGGGTGCAGGGTACGATTGACTTCAACGTGTGGCCCGCAACCATTACCTGGGGCGGCAACGCGGCGCAAGGTGTACCAGCACGCTATCAGGTGGTGTTCGACTCGGTGGGCCGCGAGAACGACATGAGCTACGACAACACCGCGCAGAATGCCATCCTCGGCTCACCCCATGAGACGCAGAAGCTGCTCGACATTAGGGTAAATAGCAACAGCACCAACCCGTATGTGGCCGGCTCCTGGGGCTTGGCCAGCAAATACAACTTCGCCTATAGCTACGGCCTCTACGCCGACGATACAATTATTATCAGAAATCCTCTCAGCTTCAACCCCGACTATAAGAACCCTAAGCTGACGCTACTGAGCATCCAGCGGGTGGGCAGTGACAACTCACTGCTGCCAGCCACCACCTTCACCTACACCATCGGGGCGAACCGCGGTCAGGACGTCTACCCCAATGGCTCATGGAACCGGCTCACCGATGTAAACAATGGGCTGGGCGGCTCCATCCATTTCAACTACGATAACATCGGCTATGTGGTAGGCAATCGCTTGTTTGACAACAACCGGCGGGTGAGTTCCAAAGTGATCAGCGATGGGCAGGGCCACAGCTATACCTGGAGCTACAGTTATCAGCACCCTGCCTACAACTGGATCGGTACTGAGAGCATCGTGCCAGCCGGGGAAACCGCCAACTCTGCCGCTCTCTACTACAGCACGGTCAATGGCAGCACCACCATCGTACACAAGCGGTTCACCGAGTTCCGCGGCCACAGCATCGTGACTGAGACCGCCCCCGATGGCAGTAAAACCATCCACTACTTCAAACAGGGTAACCTGGCGGGCTGTACCCCTACTTCGACAAATGACCCCTGCTGGCCTGCCCTTCAGCAGCAGGAGTTCCTCAAAGGCAAGGAGTATCAGACCCTCAAACAGGATGCCGTCAGCAATAACCTGTCGCAGACCGCGCACAGCTACCGCGTGTGTGTCAGCGACCTGGGTCCGGATGCTGGCGCATCGGGGCTGTGGCACGGCCTGGGAATGACCAGCCAGGATGTGAATACCAGTTGGGCGGATAACGGCAGCGGCGGTCGCGCCTCAATCAGCGCCACCACCAACTACAGCTATGATACCGATGCCAACTGCCCACTGGCGAGTGCGGTTTACGGCAACGTCACGCGCGTTGATCAGCTGGACAACAATGGCGCACTCTTCCGCCGCATTACTCCTTTCTATGCTATCCGTGACGACGGCAGCTACTATATGGTTGACCGCAAGATGTCCGAGGATGTGTTCGACCAGAACGCCAACCACCTCGGGCTTACCTTCTACCTGTATGACGGCAATAATACCTCGCTCGGTCAGCTTGGCACCCACGGCGATATAACCAGGATGATGAAGTTCTACGATGTGCCGAACGCCGCTGGTCTCGATGGTTTTACCATCCATAGCCAGGACACCACCTACACCTACGACAACTACGGCAATCAAATCAGCACCACCACCTACACTGGCGCAGGGGCAAACGGCGGCGCAGGCAGCGCGCTCTACTCATCGGGTTGGACATTGAGTAGCCCTGGTGGCACCAACCCGACTCCCCGTACCACCACGGTTACATTTGACCAAAACTTCCCCACCTTCTCCACCCAGATTAGCTACCCCCAGGTAGGAACGAACCCACCGCTAACCGAGCAGGCGCACTATAACTACGCGATGGGAACGCTCACCCAGGTAGTGGACATGAGCGGGGTCGCCACCAACGCAGTCTACGACGGCTTTGGGCGGATGCACCAGATCCTGGACTCTAGCAATGTGCTGATGACCCAGGTAGATTATTATGACTGGTGGTACAGCCGCGACCATCCCGGCCAGCCGGTTAAGTATACGCTGCGCCAGTATGAGGATGGCGGCTATTACCGCACCACCCAGAAGTTCTACAACGGCATCGGGCAGTTGCTCCAGGGCAAGGTACTCAGCGCGCGGGACAACAGCGGCGCGGGCAGTCAGAACATCGTCACCGACAACTTCTACGACCTGGTTCACGACCAGAGTGGGCAGTCGCAGGCGCGCTATGTGAACGAGTCGGGCAACCAGTTTGGCTACTACACCACTCCGGGCGATGCCAGCGTGGAGAAGTGGACTACCACCCAAGCCGATGCGCTAGGCCGCACCATCCGAATTACTACACCGGATACCTATTACACCAGCCTCTCCTATCTAATGCTGGCCCCTGGCCCGGCGACAGATGTGATTGATGCTAACGGCCACAAAAAGCGAACCCAGTATGACGTATTCGGTAGGATGAAGCAGGTAGTAGAGTACACTGGTCAGAACCCCAACTGGAGCAGCTACTCGACCACCAGCTATAGCTACGATTCGCTAAATCGCCTGCTGCAGGTGACCGACGGCAACAACAACGTAACCAGCATCAGCTACGATACTCTGAGCCGCAAGACCGACATGACCGACCCCGACATGGGACACTGGCACTACAGCTACGATGTCAATGGCAACCTCATTCAACAGACTGATGCGAAGAGCCAGACAATTACCAGCGTCTATGACGCAATGGACCGCATGACCCAGCAGAACTTTGGCGGCGGCGACATCGCCAACTACAGCTACGACGACATCACCAACGGCAACTACGGTAAGGGGCGGCGCACCGCAATGAGCCGCGGCGCTACCGCGACCAGTTGGGTCTACGACAGTCGTGGACGGGTGAGCCATGCGTCGTACAGTGCAGCCGGGCGCGGCCCCTTCAACTTCTTCTGGACCTACGACAACGCCAACCGTATCACCTCGATTGAGTATGGCGGCAGCCCCTCCAGCTTTGAAGATGTTACCTACGGCTACGACGCCGCCTGGCGGCCGATCAGTCTCTGGAGCAACATGATTGATGGCACGCTGGGCCACAACGGGCCGCTCGTGCAGAACGCCACCTACACCGCCCTAAGCCAGCCCAGCGACTGGCAATTCGGCAACAACCTGCATCAGAGCTGGATCTATGACCCGCAGACGGTGCGGCTGACTGGGATGCAGGTAAGCAATCTGCTGGGCTACAGCTACCAGTATGACCATGTTGGCAACATCAGCAGCATCACCAACAATCAGAGCGGCGACCCCCTCAATGGCCAGGTGCAAACTTTCGGCTATGATGAGCTTGACCGCCTGCTCAGCGGCGCAACCTCCGGCAACGGAACTGGCGGCTACAGCGAGAGCTACAGCTACGACAAACTGGGCAACCTGTTGAGCAAGGGCAGCCAGAGCTACTCTTACAACGCCACGTCTGACTGCACCGGCAAACACGAAGTTTGCTCAGTCGGCGACAGCATCTATCACTACGATGCCAACGGCAACGTGACCAGCGGCGGCGGGCGTAGCTACACCTGGAACAGCGCCAACCAGCCGACCAACATCACCTACAACAACGGGGCGAGCAGTGAGGGCTACAGCTACAATGCCGATGGCGAACGCGCCAGCAAGGTTGATGGCAGTGTCACTATCGCCTACCTCGGCCCGCTGTACAATGTGGACAACTCCACCCAGAACAACCGCATCTCCCTCTATATGTTCGATGGCAAGGTGGTGGCGCAGCGCACCAGCAACACCAGTGGCAGCGCCTTGGCTTATCTGCATGGCGACCAGCTTGGCAGCATTGCGCTGACTACCGGCGCGAGTGGCAACGTGATAAGCAGGCAGGCGTACAAGCCGTTCGGCGAGGTGCGCTACACCTTCAACAACTCCCCAACCAAGCTGGACTACACCAGCCAGCGCAAGGATGAGACTGGGCTGTTGTATTATCATGCCAGGTACTATGATGCTGGGTTGGGGAAGTTCGTCTCGGCGGATAGTGCTGTGCGTCGCCCTTCAAGCCCACAAAGCCTTAATCGCTATAGCTACGTTATGAACAATCCACTTCGGAACACCGACCCATCTGGCCATGTCGTGGCCTGTATGTGCGACGATGAAACAGAGATGATATGGCCTGATGCAGAGGCACAAGCAGCAGAAGAAGCTGCATTGGAGGCTGATGATGCTACGGCTGCAGCTGAAGCTGCAGGTCAAGAGGCGAGTACCGCTGAACAGGAAACCCAGGCTGCAGATGAGCAACGGGCCGAAGAGGATGCATCAGCATCTGAACCCAGCGGTAAGAGCTACTACAGTGAAAATGGTAAGCCCCGCGCTGGTGATATTGACCCTGTAACAAACCTGCCTAAGACTCCTAGTCGGCTATCCCGGTGGGGGAAGTGGACGGATGAGGAAAAGAATAGCTACCAAAATTGGCAGCGCGCCGCCAACTATCAAGAGTACACCACGGGCGCACCAAAGGGGTCAGTTTTCAAGCTCAATGGTGTCAAGTTTGATGGGGTTAATGCAGCAGGTACTAGGCTGTTCGACGCCAAAATGGGGTACGGGGGTTTTGTTAAAAACGGTAAGCTCACTAATTTCATTGCAGATAAGTTCCTTGCACAGGCGCAGGGGCAGTTGGATGCAGTGGCTGCTACTGGCCTGAAGGACCTAACAATCGAGTGGGACTTCTCCAACTATCAGGCATACCTTGCTACTAAAACTCTCTTCGAGGAGGCAGGTGGTGATTTCCTCCTGATTGACGTTGAGTATGTACCGGCACCTACATGGGTGTTCACAGATGTTCCACAATAACCTTTCCCGTGCTGTAACGTGCATACTGATCCTACACCTTCGTGTGTACTACCACCAACGGAACCTCGGAGTTATGTAAGATAAACAATAACGAGACAAACTGGAGAAAACCCAGAGTCCCTTGTAGGAGAGCTTTATCATCATGATCGAAGCTTATTATGTAGCTGCATTTTGGACTCCTCGTCAGGAAACCTTGGATGAGTGCACCTCACGCACTTATAGTTATATGAGCTACCTTGCTAAACTTGATTATAAACTTACTAGGTGGTTTGATGTAGGTAAAACAAAAAAGCAATTTGACCTTAAGCGTGAGGTCAAAGTAGTCCCTAATTTTATACGTGAGTTTCTGCTAAAGGGGCAGAATCACAACGATAAGGGTGAAGTAATTGAGAGGCTTGGCTTTAGTCTATCCATGTGGGATGGAATAGATCAGGAAGAAGGGACTGCGCTAAGAATAAATTGCGGTTCTTATTCTCTAAGCAATCGCTGTATCCTTAATCTGCCAAGTAAAGGCCCCGTTGCTGAACGTATGATTGATAAGTCATTGCTAATTTCTGTAATGGAAAACACAATCACATCGTGGGAGCCGGATTGGGCATTTGTTCAATCTGATAAATACCGCAGCACTATTCGGGTTCCTAGGCATGGCGGGCCATACATTGGGTGGATGCTTTATCTCTCAAAGCAGCGCGGGGCAGTACCACCATTGCCCCCTCCTACAAGGGTGGAACCGGTTAGAAATCTAGGCTCGCTGATAATCCTCACTGAAGAGCGTTTCACCGCTGACAATCCTGCCCATGTCGAACTCGCTGCAAAGGTACAAGACATTCTTGAAAAAGCTGGGCTACTCGGCCCACTCCGCTAGCCAGCTAAGTGGCAAAACTTGCCAAATCCTGCTCATCCGCATTATGATTACCCCATGATCAACCCCGATCTTGACCGCGATATGCGCGAGGAGCTGGCTGGCGACGGCCCACCGCTGCCACCGCCCGTGCCTGACGATGAGGAGATTGCCCTGGTGCGGCAGCGGCGCGAGATGGTCAGCAGCC
>QHBQ01000444.1 GCA_003243865.1 Candidatus Chloroheliales bacterium
CCATTATCCCATCCCCTACGAAACTGGCAAGGTGCTGACCGCGCTTACCCTCGGCCTCGGCTTGATGGCCCTGGGATTGATGGTGAACAGCGGCCATTGGTGGCTCGATGCGCTGCTCAAGCTGGGTATCCTGGCCGTCTACGCAGTCACTCTGCCGCTGCTCGGCGTCATCACCCAGCGGGAGATGGATGTGGCGGTTCATGCCACGATGAAGCGGCTGGGGAGGCGGGCATGAGCAAAGCAATGCGCATCCTGCACGCACCTACCAACATCGCGGGTATCGCCGGGCTAGCGGCAAAGGCGCAGCGGCGGCTGGGCTACGATTCCACCTCGGTGGAGTACATCTCGCGCCAGTTCAACTTTGGCACCGACCTCAGCCTGCACCTGGAGCGCGAGCGCGGCCCGATGAAGGTGGCCAAAGCAATGCGCTTCGCCACCGCCGCAATCCGCAAGTACGATGTCTTCCACCTCTACTTCGGCAACACCCTGCTGCCCTATCCCTACCCCGACTTGCCGTTGCTGCGGGCGCTGGGCAAGAAGCTGGTATTCCACTTCTGCGGCTGCGAGGTGCGTCGCCGCGACATAAACCTGGATGAATATGACCTGTCCGGCTGCCACGAGTGTACCTCGCTGGTCTGCCTCAGCAAACATCATCCACCCTTCAACCGCGCTGATAAGCTGCTGGTCGCTACCCCCGACCTGCTGGAGTTCGTCCCTGGCGCGGAGCTAATGCCCGGTCCGGTTGACCTCAGCGAGTGGCAGCCCGAACCCTTTCGCGACAAGCAGCCAGGCGAGCCAATCAAAATCCTGCACGCGCCCACCGACCGCGGCATCAAGGGCAGCAACTACATCATCGCCGCCGTCGAGCGGCTCAAGCAGCGCTACAATGTCGAACTCCTGCTGTTGGAGAACGTGCCGCACGCAGAGGTCAAAGCCTTCGGCAACCAGGCCGACATCGTGGTTGATCAGATTATGATCGGCGCGTACGGCACGGTGGCAATCGAACAGATGGCGAAGGGCAAGTCGGTCATCTGCTACATCCGCCCCGACCTGCGTCCCTACTATCCCGCCAGCCTACCCCTCGTCAGTGCCACCCCCGCCACAATCTACGAGGAGATCGAACGCCTGGTGCTGGACGCCGACCTCCGTCGCCAACTCGGTGCGCAGGGCATCGAGTACGTCCACGAAGTCCATGACGTTGACAAGGTTGCCGCAAGGATGATCGAGATATACAAGGAAACATGACCAACTCAAAACTCAAAACTCAAAACTCAACCCTGATGATTACGCAAGATGTGCCGATTGACCGCCGCATCGTCTTGCAGGCACGGACGCTGACCGACGCGGGCTGGAACGTGACCATCCTGGCACGGGCCGCCGCCGATGCCACTGCCGCCCTCAACCTCCGTGATAGGGTGGAAGAGTGGGTGGACGGCATTCGGGTGCAGCGCATCAAGGTGGAGGGGCAGGACCCGCGCTACGGCTGGGTCTATCGCCTGGGCAGGGTGGCGGGCGCACGCGGGCAGCGGGCCGGGGTCGCTACCTCTGCGCTGCTCGGCGTGCTGAACGGTTACAACACCTTCAGCCGCCTTGCTCCCCACTATGCCGCCGCGATGAAGGCCGATGTCTACCACGCCCACGACCTCAACAACCTCCAGTCCGCCGCGCTCGCCGCCCTGATCAATGATTCACGGCTGGTTTACGACGCGCATGAGCTGTTTCCCGAAATCAACAATCGCTGGGTGCGGCTGAAGAAGCGCTACTGGACCAAGGTGGAGCGCCGTCTGCTGCCCAAATGCGATGCCGCCAGCACGGTCAACGAGTTCATCGCCGACGAGATGGCTAGCCGCTACCACGTGCCGCCGCCCACCGTAATCTACAACGCCACCAACCCGCCGTCAGGCTTCGATGCCGCTAACCCACCCAACCATCTACGTGAGGCGCTCGGCCTGGGTCGTGAAACCCGCATCGCCCTATTCCAGGGTTGGATGGCGGAGGGGCGCGGGCTGGAGAACCTGGTGCTGGCCGCCAAGCACCTACCCGCCAACATCGTAATCATAATGCTCGGCTTCGGCGACTATCGCAGCAAGCTGGAGCAGATGGCGCGGACGGCAGGGCTGACCGAGCGGGTGCTATTCCTCGACGCCGTGCCACAAGACAAGCTGGTCGAATACTGCGCCAGCGCCGATGTCGGCCTCATCCCCTACCAGGCAGTTGACCTCAACAACTTTTACTCCTCGCCCAACAAGCTGTTCGATTACATCGTTGCCGGTCTGCCGATCATCGCCAACGACCTGCCCTTCCTGCGCAAGATGGTAGTCGGCCACGGCCTCGGCCTCACCGCCGAGCTACATGACGCGCAGAGCTACGCCAGCGCCATCAGCCTGCTGCTCGGCAACGAGCGCCTGCTGCGCGAAACCCGCGCCAACCTGCTCGCAGCGGCGAAGGTGTACAACTGGGATGAGGAGGGCAAGAAGGTGGTGGCGATGTATGAGAGGATGCGGACGTAGGGGCGAGCAGCGGCCCGCCCTGGTGAGCAGCCAGGTCGTTCGAATCTTGACAAGCATCCCCATTTTGCTTAGACTTACGTTTGCCGCATCAGCGGCAGGGCGTGCGCCACCCACCCTATAGGCATCAAATTAAGAACAGGGTAGGGAACTTACAGGGGGTCTGGGGGTAAGCCCCCAGCGGCTGACTAGCAGCTAGGTTAGGGTTATGCAGCCTCCCGCCATGCCTGAGAGTGCAACCTTTGTGCTTACGAGCAGCATTACTGGCGAGCAGCAGCTGGGGGTAGACCCCCAGACCCCCTCAATTACCCCGGCTTTCGTCTTAATTTGATGTTATGGGCGAGTGCAACCCGCCCTTACATCGTCGCCAGGGCGAGTGCAACCCGCCCCTACATCATCCTTAATCCTTAATCTTTATCCTCCCCGGAGGGGCTATGTGCGGCATTGCCGGTATCTACAATTACGGGGCGGGAGAGCCGGTTACGGAGGCGCGGTTGCGGGCGATGGCCGACGCAATCAAGCATCGCGGGCCGGACGGCGAAGGTTACTATATTGACTCAAGAGGCAACCTGGGCCTGGCCCACCGCCGCCTGAGCATCATTGACCTATCCGCCGCTGGCAACCAGCCAATGAGCAATGCCGACAAGTCGCTGTGGATTACCTACAACGCTGAGGTCTACAACTATCTGGAGCTACGCACCGGCCTGCAAGCGGCGGGTCACAGCTTCAGCAGCCACACCGACACCGAGGTGGTGCTGCACCTTTACCAGAAGTACGGCCCCGCCTGCCTCGATAAGCTGAACGGGATGTTCGCATTCGCTATCTGGGACGAGCGCAAGCGCCAGCTATTCCTCGCTCGCGACCGCTTTGGGGTCAAGCCGATGTATTACTACGACGATGGCGAAATCTTCGCCTTCGCCAGCGAGATTAAGGCGCTGCTCACCCATCCGCGCATCAAAGCCCGCACCGGCCTGAACCCTGACGCGCTGCTCGACTACCTCAACTTCCAGTATTGCATTGGCGATAAGACCTTCTTCCGCAACATCAAGCGACTGGAGGCGGGCCACTGGCTGCTGGTGGATGAGGCCAGCGGCAAGGTCACGGTGCAGCAGTGGTGGGATTTGGATTACAGCGACGCACGGGTAGACCACACCCACGATGAGGACTACTTCGCCGAGAAGCTGCTGATGATCCTGGAAGATGCGGTGCGCATCGAGCTACGCAGCGATGTGCCGGTCGGCGCCCACCTCAGCGGTGGGGTGGACTCTTCGACGGTGGCATCACTGGCGGCCAACCTGCTCGGCACGCCGATTAGCACCTTCAGCGGCGGCTTCCGCGACGGCAAGGAGTTCGACGAGACCCCCTACGCCCGCCTGGTCGCCGCGCAGATTGGCGCGGATCATCACGAAACCTTCCCCACCGCCGCCGACTTTGCCGCCACCCTGCCCAACCTGATTTACCACATGGATGAACCAGCCGCTGGGCCGGCGCTGTTCCCCCAGTATTTCGTTAGCAAACTGGCGGCGGCGCGGGTCAAGGTAGTGTTGGGCGGGCAGGGCGGCGACGAGCTAGGCGGCGGCTACGCCCGCTATCTGGTTGCTCTGCTCGAACGCGCCCTCAGCGGTGCAATTAACTTCAGCGATATGTCGCAGGACGATCCCTTCAGCCTACCCACCCTAACCCCCCACCTGGGCCAGTTGCGCGGCTATCAGCCGATGCTGCAAGGTTTCTGGCAGGAGGGACTGTTCGGCCCCCCCGCCGAGCG
>QHBQ01000420.1 GCA_003243865.1 Candidatus Chloroheliales bacterium
GCAATCGTCCTCGCCATTACCCCAACCCCGACCACCGTCCCGATCGCGACCCAGCAGCCAGCGCCTACGGTGCCGCCTGCGGAGACGCCCGCCGCGCCGATCACCGGCACCAATCCGCTGACTGGCACCCAGCCTATCAGCGGTACTAAGACGGTTACTGGTACGACTCAGACCACTCCGCGAGTCACATCGCCGCCAGCCACTGCCGCCAGCCCACCGCCGACATCTGGGTCGGCGACAACACCGACCCTCGCTGGCGCAAGCGGCGCAACACCGACCAGGTAAGAGCATCAGTAAAACGCGCCCCGACAGAACCCTGTCGGGGCGCGTTCGTGATCAGTCCTAAACCACCAACCAGCAATGCACCATCCCTGATTAGCCGTGCCGCCACCTCTACATCGGCGCTGGGGGGGCGCTCGGCGTCGAGGTGGGGGATGTAGGCGCGGATAATACCATGCGCTCGCGCCACGCCCGCGCCCGGCTCGCCTTCCGCACGGCGGAAGTCCAACCCCTGCGCCGCACAGACCAGCTCGCTGGCAACCACGTTGATGGTGTTGTCCGCCACCTGGCGAGCGTGCTGTGCCGCGTTGGTACTCATGCTGACGTGATCTTCCTGGTTCGCGCCGGTGGGGATGCTGTCCACGCTGTCGGGATGGGCGAGGGTCTTGTTAGCGGAGACGAGCGCAGCGGCGGCGTATTGCACCATCATGTAACCACTGCGCAGTCCGCTGCCATGCGTGAGCATGGGGGGCAAGCCGCGCGAGTAGCGGGGGTCGAGCAGGCGGGCGATGCGCCGTTCGCTAATGCTGGCAATCTCGCAGGCAGCAATGCTGAGAAAGTCGGCAGCAAAGGCGATCGGCTGACCATGGAAGTTGCCGCCCGATAGCGCAACTGCATCGTCATCATCATCCGTGAAGATAAGCGGGTTGTCGCAGGCGGCGTTCAATTCCCGCGCCACCACATCGCGGACGTGGGTAAGCGTGTCGGCGACCGCGCCCAGCACCTGCGGCGCACAGCGTAGCGAGTAGGCATCCTGGGGCAAATCGTGAGGGAGGGTACCGTAGCTGCTGCCAGAGCGGAGCAACTGGCTGCCTTCAGTCAATTGCCGCAGCCGCGCCGCCACCTGCACCTGGCCGGGGTGATTGCGTGCCGCATGGATGCGCGGGTCAAGCGCGTCACGATAACCGCGCACCGCCTCCAGACTCATCCCCGTTGCCACCACCGCCTGGGCGAGGGCTAGCTCCGCATCGTAGAGGGATAGCGCGAGCAGCGCGGCGCTCACTGCGGTGCCGTTGTTCAACGCTAGGCCATCCTTCGCTTCCAGCCGCAGCCGCGCGATACCCGCCGCCGCCATTGCCTGCGCCCCCGGCTGTGGCGCGGGTGACGGTTCACCCGCCCGCCAGTCCGGTTCGTAGACCGCCAGGCCGGTCAGCGCATCGTCGTTGCCATCATGCTGCAGCAGCGGCAGGGCAAGATGCGAGAGCGGGGCGAGGTCGCCGCTGGCCCCCACGCTGCCCCAGCCAGGCACGACCGGATGTACCCCGGCGTTGAGCATCGCCAGCAGCGTGTTGACTAGCTCCAGGCGCACCCCGGAGTTACCCCGCGCCAGCGTGTTTGCCCGGATCAGCATCGCTGCCCGCACCACCTCACGTGGCAGGGTCGCGCCCACCCCGACTGCATGGCTGACCAGCAGGTTGGTGGATAGCTCACCCGCCTGCTGGGCTTCAATCAGCACATCGGCCAGCGGCCCCAGGCCGGTGTTGATGCCGTAGACGACCTGCTTGCCCGGCTTGCTGACCATCTGCTCCACCCAACGCCGTGAAGCGGCCATCTGTGCCACCGTTTCCTTATCGGCGGGGTCACTCGCATCGAGCAGGCGAACCTGCCGCCCTTTCGCCACGCTGACCACATCCTCGACACGGAGGCTGCGGCCATCAAGGCGGAGCGGTTCTTTGGGCAAATCGGGCGGCGGGGTGGGGAGAATCGGGTTACAGTGGGCGGCAGTCATTGGCGCTCCTTCTACTAATCTTGGTCTATCGGTGACACCTGATTATACCATATAGCGGGCCGATAGTCGCGGGCCATTAGCTCATCATTGATCCGGCATAACAGATGCCGCTCGCTGTCGTTTCATATAAGCGCAGGGGCCAACCCAGCATCAATCAATCACGCACCGTTGCCCTGTGGTCCTGTCTCGTAACATCGCAAAGCAACCTTCGGGTTGACCTCATAATTTGAAAGGGGATTAGAACAAATGACACAGGTAAACCAGGTAACTACTACTAACGACATCGGCACGGTCATCGGAGTATTCACCAGCGAGATGATGGCGCAGAACGCGATCACTAATCTGCAGGCGGCTGGCTTTGACCCCAACACCATTGGCGTAATTGCCCGCAACAATAAGTCAGTTGACAACATTACCAGCACGACCGGCACCAAGGCGGGTGAGGGGGCGGCTAGTGGCGCGGTCACCGGCGGCGTTCTCGGTGGCCTGGCCGGGCTGCTGGTCGGCCTCGGCGCGCTGGTCATCCCTGGCGTCGGCCCAGTTATCGCTGGCGGCGCGCTCGCTACCGCACTCGGCAGCGCAGGAGCAACCGCAGCGGCGACGGCAGCGACCGGCGCGGCAATTGGCGTGGTCGGCGGCGGCATCGTCGGTGGCCTGATTGGCCTCGGCATCCCTGAGAATGAGGCGCGCATTTACAACGAGCACTTCATGGCTGGCGATATTCTGGTTAGCATCGCTGCTGGCGCGCGCGCAGCTGAAGCCCAGAACATTATGATGCAGAGTGGCGCGGTTGACCTGCGTAACCAGCTTGGCGGCAATGCTACCACCACGACCACTACCACCAACGTCTAGGCTGTTGGTTGGGTACGGAAAAAGCCCCAGCGCTTGCGCTGGGGTTTCTCTATACCTGGAGCCGACGAGGGGATTCGAACCCTTGACCTGCTGTTTACGAAACAGCTGCTCTACCGCTGAGCTACGTCGGCCTGCCTTGCCGCCATATTATAACCCAGGCTCATTTCCTTGTCAACCTCCGGGAGCATCGTATAAGTTTGCGTTTATGTGCTATAATGAGGTGGAGAAGTTGGCAGGTGGCGATTATTTGCTGAAACAAAACCGCTGCGCTTCTCGTCTATATAGTATAGCTATCGCGCAACCNTCATCCTCAAGCGGGCGTGCGCCACACGCCCCTANGGAGCTTACCTAATTGGTCCTCAACTCGAAAGGAGTTCATCACATGGCTGACATTCAGAAGCAGGACGAGCAGGTCGCTGCCAACGCCGGAATGTGGACCGGTATCCTCACCGGCGCAGCAATCGGCACCAGGATAGTTCCCGTGGTAGGCACCTTCGCTGGTGCGCTGATCGGTGGTATGCTCGGCACCGAGGTTGGCAAGAACGTCGGCGGGGCGGTACTCAGCGGAGTGCGAGCTTTCGGCGAAAGCCTCAACCAGCAGGGCGGCGGTTCGAATATGAGCGGCGGCTCCACTGCCGAGGCGACCACCCCGAACCAGCCAATCACCGAGTCATAGAGCATATCCTGCCCAGCCGCTCCCCTCTCCGTGTACAGAGAGGGGAGCATAGTGAATCCCGCCTCTAAATCTTGGTGAACATAAGTGTTCTTAGCGTGATCATAATAAGATATGTGTAAGCGCAAATTACTTAGTTGCAGGCAGCAGATGGGACGCTCACTAGCCCTGCTGCTCATCATCCCGCTCACTCTGTCACTTGGCGGCAGAGCGGAACCGCCGCGCATTGTCCACGCCGCTGCGCTTGTAGGCCGCACCGGAGCGCAGTTCGTCGGCCTCGATGGCAATTCTCTTGGGTTTGTTCTGTGGGGATATGTCGCGACAACGTAATTGGTCGGCTCACTCTCTACCCAGGTTCGCGCAATCGAGTCGCGTTCCCCCCGCAGGTGGCATTTTGCGGCCAAATCTGCTAACATGGCAGCCATGAGCGACTACACTTTTAGCGATGCGCTGGGCTGTAACATGGCCCAGCTTGCCGAGATGGACAACCAGAGCTTCGCCGAGTACTACTTCCCCATCGAGAACGCGCCGCAAACTATGGCCCGCTATTGCCAAAACAACAACGTTGACCTGGGCAACACGGTGGTGATGCACGACGGCGAGACCTTCGTGGGGATGTCAATGGTGGCGACACGGGGCAAGCGCGGCTACGTGATGGGCTTCGGCATCGTGCCGGAGTATCGCGGCAGGGGCGCGGGCAAGGCGATGCTCGCCCACACCCTGGAGGTTGCCCGCGCCGCAGGCCTGATCAGGCTGCAGCTCGAGGTGCTGACCCAGAATACGCATGCACAGCGGTTGTATGAAAATAGTGGCTTCAGCGTCCGCCGCGATGTGGTTACGCTGAAGATCGGTGTGGATGCCATCCCCAGGCACGCAACTACCGCCCATATTACCCGCACCGACCCCGAACAGATTATGGACTGGCTACTGCAAGGCCAGAAGCCCATCTGGTCACGGGAGCGGGCCAGCCTGCTGGTAGTCGGCGGTGAGGCGCTGGTCATCAGCCGACCGGGCGGCGCGACTGGCGCGATGCTCTACCAGCGCCGCGAAGACCGCATCCAGGTGCTAGCCGCGGCCCTGATTGACCGCACCAGCGCCAACGATTTCGCCTTCATGCTACGCCATGTCGCTGAGGGTGTAGAGTCGGTCAAGATACACAGTGAGCCGGACGATACGGTGCTGTTCCAGGTATGCAAAGATATCGGCTTCGCGGAGGAACACCGCTTGCACGAGATGATTATCGAGCTTGAGCGATGAGCGATTACACCTTTACCGATGCGCTGGGCTACAGCATGGAGCAACTGGTGGAGATGGTCAACCGCTGCTATAAGCAGTCTTATCTGCCCCTTCAGCAGACGCCACTGGAACTAGCCCGTTACTGCCAGTACAACAACATGGACTTGGGCAGCATAGTAGTGATGTTCGATGGGGACAACTTCGTCGGTTGTTCGCTGCTGGCGACACGCAACCGGCGCGGCTGGTTGGGCGGCTTCGGTATCGTGCCAGAATATCGCGGACGTGGCGCAGGTAGAGCGATGCTAACCCGACAGTTGGCGGTAGCAAGGACCTTCGGGCTGACACAGCTTCAGCTTGAGGTACCTTTGCAGAGTACACCAGCGCCGCGATTGGGTGAAAGCGCCGGGTTCGAGTCGCGTCGTGATGTGTTTGACCTGCTGCTGGCGACAAAGGCGCTTCCCCACCATGCCAGCACGGCAAGCATTAGCCCCGCCAACCCGGAACAAATTATGGACTTGCTGCTACAAGGCCAGCAGCCCGCCTGGACGCGCGAGCGAATCAATTTGCTGGTGAAGGGTGGCGAGGCCATCGTGCTATCCCATGCTAGCGGAGCAACCGCAGCGATGATGTATCGGCGGCGCGGTTCGCATGGCGAGAAGGTACAACTTTACGCCGCTGCCCTAAGCAACTACGCTGGTGCGAACGACTTTGCTCTGATGCTTCGCCACGCCGCCGACAGCGCGACGAGTATCAGCATCCACAACGAGC
>QHBQ01000051.1 GCA_003243865.1 Candidatus Chloroheliales bacterium
CGGCTTGCCACCCGCCGCAGTTCGGCGAGGAACGCGCCGCGCCCTTGCAGCGGGATGTGTTCCAGTGTGTCGCAACTGGTTACAATGTCGAAGGCACGGTCAGCAAAGGGAAGGTCGGTGCCGCTGGCCTGCTGGTAGTTCGGCCCCTCATGGGGCGCGGTGTCCACCACCAGGGTCTCATCGTCGGGCAGGAAGCTGGTCAGGGGCATGATGCCGCTTTCGGTGGGGAAGTAGCCGCCCACATCGAGGATGCGCCAGGCCGTGTTCGCGCCCACTGCCTGCTTCAGCGTGGCGACAAGCTCGGCGGTCAGGCGGTAGCGCTGGTACTGATCGAACGGCATTGCCAGCAGGCTGTCCGCTTCCCAACGCGGGTCGTAGGGGATGGTCAAAATCGGGTTGCTCCTGTGAAATCATTATCGTGCTGGCTTTGCTTTCCCCACCACCACTACAATATTATCAATGGCTTCAACTACTTCGAGATCAATCAAGCCTTTGGGTACAAAGCTAGCCAGAACATGAAAGTTGGTCTTGCTCATCAGGTTCGGTAGATTCAGCTTGCGATAGAATGTTGCAAATAGCGGAGTCAGAAAATCATCAGATACCTTTGTATCTATTGACCAAGGTGACCCCTTACCTAGGGTTTGCATTGCACTTTCCACCTCGGCGATGGCATCTTCCATTGTGTTGATCCATCTTTGAACCAGGAGCGGCGCATTTTCCCCTTCGTTTTTGCGCCCCTGGTTCTCTGCCCATGCCATAAGCGTCTCCCGTTGGCACAAGTAGTTCTCGATTTCTCTCCTCTCCCACGAATGTTCATGTAGATTGCGGTCAGTTTGCAGCCTTGCATTGATTCGGTCGAACAGTGCAAAGCCTACAATGTCGGGTTTGGCCTCGCGGATGCCATAGAAATGATTACGTACTTTACTCGGGTCATTGCTCTCGACATATTTGACGAACGGCTGCGCCAATGCCTCCTGACCCTTTATATGGCCAAGCCTCTCGGCAAAGGCTCTTAGCATTGCCAGATCTGTCGAACCCTCAAGGTAGAGTACCCAGCCAGTTTGTTCTGCCTGATAGTAATCTTCAAATCCGATGTCCTTCAGTGATTTAATAAGCTGTCCACCTCGGTCATCAATTCGATGCGGTCTCCTGCCGAGGAAAGCAACAACTACATCTCGATCTGCTGCTTCGTTAAGAATAACTTCTGAGTGACTGGCAGCGACAATCTGGCTACCCTGCTTTTCAGCCTTCTCAGTCAGTATTTGATAAATGCGCCTTTGGCGAAGTATCTCCAGATGTGCATCCGGTTCGTCAAGCAGCAGCACGGAGCGTGGGTGTTCCGCCAGATAGGCGAGTAGCAGCAAGGTTTGCTGTAGACCGCGGCCTGAAGAAGATATATCAAGCTCGGCTCCAGAAGAAGGGTCTTGATATGTCATTTCTATCTCACTGCGTTCAGCAACGTAGCGTGGCTCACTTAGTTCCACACCGAATAGCTTCTTTATTTCTTTAGTGAGGTTTCGCCAACTCTCTGCCCCACCCTCTGCAGTTATCAGTTGATAGCACAAGTTACGCAGAACTTCGGCGGTGCGCCCCTGCCCAATCAGAAAGTCAATCTCACCTCTTTGCTTCATGAACTCCCTATCGGCCAACCCCGACATGGGCGGTAGGAACGCCACATCTACCTGATTAGCCAGGTCTTCCGGCACCGGCATCCGTTCTGGATTCTTGTTATCATCCAACCTTAGTGGCCGACAATAAAAGGACTCCGGATTGGCGTAGTCGAACTCCAGCCCACACTTCCAATGCTCCAGGTTGGTCACTCCTTCCACGATAATATCCACTCTAACATTCTGCGTATTCTCTGCTTTCTGACCGTTATCCGAGCGTTGTACGTTTCTAACCTGAAGGTTACGCCACAGTAGGTTGGCAGCTGGCACAGGCACTGCCACTAGATCTCGTCGGTTGATGGTCACGCCAGGGCGCTTCTCTGGGGCTGCTTTACCGCCACGCCGTTCGCTCCAGCGCTTGAGACCTATGTTCCACAATGCTAGCGCCTGTAGTGCGCTGGTCTTACCTGAATTATTTGGCCCGATAAATACAACCGGACTACCGAGTTCAATCTCAACACTTTCAAAAACCTTGAAGTTGCGTATGGTCAGCTTGGTTAGCATAGTATCCTCGTGTTCGATATTTGCCCATCGGCAGCCTATATGCACAAGTTTACTCCCTGGTCTGTACCTTGTCAAGGTGTCTCGCCAAGGTACATAGGGCTTTTGCAAAGTCGGCCTGTGGGCGTGATGAATCGCGCCCCTACATGGGTTTTGCGCTTGTAGGGGCGCAAATTCATTGCGCCATGACCTAGCAACCATTGATGTATTGACAGCCATCGGAGTGTTTGGTTATAATTACGCCCACAAGATAAAGAGGAAATAAATGAAGTTTACGATTGACCGCAAAATATTCCAGCGTTTCCCCAACGTCTACGTCGGGGTAGTGGTTGCTTATGGGCTGAACCTCGATATGGTAGATGACGAGGCGATTGACGTGCTGCTCGACAACGCCATCGGCGATCTGCGTATGCGGTTCAACTCCAACGAGGCGCTGCGGGCCAACTCGGCGATTAAAGTATGGCGCGACGCCTTCACCGCGCTGGGCTACAACCCGAACCGGTTTCCCACTTCAATCGAAGCGCTTGCCAGCCGCGCGCTAAAAGGGCGGATGCCGCGGGTCAGTCCGATTGTGGATGTGGCGAACAGTGTGGCGCTTAGGTATCTGCTGCCGATTGGCGCGCACGACCTGAACCGCACCAGCGGCGACCTGCACCTGCGCCCGGCGCAAGCAGGTGACTTCTTCATCCCGCTGGGCAGCGACGAAGCGGCGGAGCAGTTGGAGCTACCGGACGCTGGCGAGTTCGTCTACGTTGACGATAGCGGCGAGGTGCGCACCCGCCGCTGGGTGTGGCGGCAAGGCAACAATGCCAAGATCGAAGAAGATAGCAATGCCATTTTCTTCCCGATTGACGGCTGGAAAGGGGTCAATGAAGACGCAATGCGCGCTGCTACCGACGAGCTTGCCGCCCTGGTGCGCGATATATTCGCCGCTGAGGTGCAGACCTTCCACCTCGACGCCGATCACCGCCACGCCACCTGGCAAGAGGGCGAGGTTGACAGCGTTGAGCCCCGCCGCACCAGCGAACGCATCACCGAGCCGCGCGGCCTGCCACTAATTAGTGATCTGCGCGAACGGGCCGAACCTGCTACCCCCCAGGTGCTTGTGGATGAGGAGATCATCCACGACATTCTCACCCGCGGCACGGTGGACGTTATTATACGCGACGACTTGGAGAAGGCGCTACGCTGCGGGCGGCAACTGCGAGTCAAGTTTGGGATTGACCCGACCAGCAGCAAGGTTCACCTCGGTCGCGCCGTGCCTATCCGCAAGATGCGCCAGTTCCAGCGGCTTGGTCATCAGATCATTATCATCATCGGCGACTTCACCGGCATGCTTGGCGACGCCAGCGACAAGGATGCGATGCGCACGATGCTCACCCGCGAGCAGGTGCGGGCGAACATGGCGACCTACATTGAGCAGATAAATAGCATCCTCGACGCCGGGCCGGTGGAGTACCGCCACAATAGCGAGTGGCTCGACTCGCTGCGCTTCAACGAGATCATCAATCTCGCCAGCCAGTTCACCGTGGCGCAGATGCTGCAGCGCGAGAACTTTGCCGAGCGCTGGCGCGACGAAAAGCCGAT
>QHBQ01000334.1 GCA_003243865.1 Candidatus Chloroheliales bacterium
TCGCTGTCGTTGATGAAGGTGTAGATAGCGTTGGGCATTTGCAGGCTGGAGAGTAGGAAGCGAGTAGACTGGCCACCTCCGCCACGATTAGTAAACTGCGAGGCGGTGTAGGTTAGCAGGAAGAAGGCGGTGGTGATGAGAATGATGGCAATTAGCATCGCCCAGGGCAGCGGGCGCTTGCGCAGCTTCAGCCACTCCATCGCAAGCAGATCGGTCATCGGCTTATCGCTCCATCCACCGCGCTGCCGCTGGCAAGCGCGGGGTCGGGTTCTTCGGTCAGTTCTAGGAACATCGCTTCCAGGTTGGGCTTGTTGAGGCGCAGTTCCGAGGCGAAGATGTCGGCCTTTGCCAGCGCTGCATTGATGTCAGCGGAGCGGTCGGGCGGGGCGGTAACTACCAGGTAGCCATCGGTGTTGGCGGTTATGCCAGTGACGAATGGCAGGCCGCCGATCAGCTTGGTTGCGGCAGCGGGGTCGGGAACGCGCACCCAGACTTCGCTGGCGCGACCATTGCTAGAGCGGAGCAACTCAGCAACAGTGGTTTCGGTAACCAGGTTGCCCTGCTTGAGGATAGCAATGCGGGTGGCAACCTGCTGGATCTCGAACAGGTTGTGGCTGGTGATGAACACCGTCTTGCCCATCTGCCCCAGACTGACGATAAGCTGACGGATTTCGACTACGCCAGCGGGGTCGAGGCCATTGCCTGGCTCATCGAGCATGATTAGCTCCGGGTCGCCCAGCAGGGTGGCGGCAATGGCGAGCCGCTGCTTCATCCCCAGCGAGTAGGTGCGATATTTGTCCTGCTGGCGGTCGTGCAGGTCTACCAGCTTCAGCACCTCGTCAATCCGCGCCGCAGGCAGGCCGCCGCTGGCGAGCGCGACGACCTTGAGGTTGTCGCGGCCACCCAGGTGGGGATAGAAGGTCGGCGCTTCGACGATCGCGCCGACGCGGTGCAGCACCGCATTCAGGTTGGTGCGAATATCCTGGCCGAACAGTGCCACCGTACCGGCAGTCGGGGCAATCAGGCCGAGCAGCATCCGAATCGTGGTCGTCTTGCCTGCGCCGTTGGGGCCGAGGAAGCCGAACACATCGCCGCGTATCACGTTCAGGTCGAGGTTGTTGACCGCAGTGCGGCTGCCAAAGCGCTTGGTCAAACCTTTGGCGTAGATGACTACTTCATTGGATGGTGTGCTGCGATCAAGAGGCGTACTACGATCAAGAGTTGGCTGCATAATCACTCCTCGTACTTAGAGGCTATTTGAAAACTGGCTTGACGGTGCTGGCAAGCAGGGCGTGCGCCACACGCCCCTACGTATAAATCCCAGCGGTTTCCAAACGGCCTCTTAAGGCAATATCTGGCGACCCGCTTTATTGGACGCAGTTTACCATTATCCTGCATGGCTGTCAAAGTAGCTTGTGGCATCGTCATCCCCTTTGCTGTATAATAGCAACACACACATTATCACGAACGGAAAGTTGAACCATGGACCTATTTAACCCGAACCCCGGCGAAGAGACCTCCCGCCGCCAATCGCTGTATCGCAAGTGGCGCAGCCAGACATTCGGCGAACTGGTAGGGCAGGAGCATATCATTCGCACCTTGCAGAATGCCCTCAGCAGTGGGCGCATCGTTCACGCTTATCTGTTCACCGGGCCGCGCGGCACCGGCAAGACCAGCACCGCACGGCTGCTGGCGAAGGCGGTCAACTGCTTGCGCTACAGCCCAGCGGCGGTGGCGGCGGGCGAACCAGTACCCTGCGGCGAGTGCGAGAACTGCCGTGCCATCACCGAGGGGCGGGCGATTGACCTGGTGGAGATTGACGCCGCCAGCAACACCGGCGTTGACGATGTGCGCGTGCTGCGCGATGGGGTCAACTTTTCGCCCACCTCCTTCCGCTATCGCGTTTATATCATAGACGAGGTGCATATGCTCTCCACCGCCGCCTTCAACGCCCTGCTCAAGACCCTGGAGGAGCCGCCACCCCACGCCATCTTTATCCTTGCCACCACCGAGGTGCATAAGATCCCCGCGACGGTCATCTCCCGCGTGCAGCGCTACGACTTCCGCCGTATCCCGCTTGCCGCAATGGTCAGTCGCCTCGCCTACATCTGCGAACAGGAGGGCATCGCCTACGAGCCCGCCGCGCTTGAGCTAATCGCCCGCAGCGCCACCGGCAGCCTGCGTGACGCCCAGAGCCTGATTGATCAGCTTATCGCCTACAGCGGGCAGAGCATCACCCTGGCCGCCGCTCAGGATATGCTCGGCGCGACGGGCAGCGAGCAGGTCGCCGCTTTCGTGGACGATATGATCGCCCGCGAGCTCGGTTCCGGCCTAGAGCGCATCAACAGCCTGCTCGCCAACGGCGTGGATATGCGCCAGTTCAACCGCCAGTTGGTTGACCACCTGCGCAAGCTGATGCTGCTCAAGGCGGGTGGCCCCGACCTGCCTGCCCTCGACGTTACCACCGAGACGATGCAGCGGCTGAAACAGCAGGCGGCCAACACCCCGCTGCCCGCGCTGGTTGCCTGGGTCAAGACCTTCTCCGCCGCTGACGATGTGCTGCGCACTACCCCGTACGGACAGCTACCGCTGGAAGTCGCCTTCGTCGAGGCGACCCTGACCGATGGCACTGCCGAGCCGCGCCCTGCGGCTGCCGAGCGCCTCGCCGCCCGCCCCTACCAGCAACCCGCCGCCCAGCTGCCCGCGCCAGCCCCACGCTCCACGGCGACTGCACCCGCCTCATCTGCATCCAATGGTCATCCGCCGACCGCTGCCGACGAACTGGCCACCAACACCGTAGGGGCGCAATTCATCGCGCCCAACGCTGCGCCAGCTCATCCGTCCGCCTCAGAAGCGCAGGCTGAAGGAACGCAGGCAATATCGTTCGAGCAGTTGCAAGCAAAATGGGATGAGGTGCTTGACCGCATTGGCGCACGCAGCAAGCCGATCCGCGGCCTGCTCTTTGACTGCACCCTGGAAGGCTACGAAAATAACGTCGTCACCCTGCGGCCCAAATACAAGTTCCATCGCGAGCGAGTGGAGCGAGCCGAGAACCGTAATGTTATTGAGGAGCTATTCACTAAGCTGTTCGGCAAAGGCCAGCGCGTGCGTATCCGCTGCCTGCCATCCGTCGAGGAAGAACGCGAGGCTGCTCGCGGCAGCGGCGGCGAAGAACCAATGACCGCAGCGCGGCGTGACCCTCGCGTTCGCGCCGCCAACAATATCTTTGATGGTACAATCCGCGACGTGCGTGAAGTCCGCTAATCAACCATTATCCCAAAAGGAGAGAAGAACATGGGCATGGACATGAACCGGATACTGAAGCAAGCGCAGCAGATGCAGCGCAAGGTGGAGGAGGCGCAGAAGAAGCTGGCCGCGTCCACGGTCGAGGGCAGCGCGGGCGGCGGCGCGGTTACGCTGACGCTTACTGGCGAGCACGACCTCCAGTCAATCAAGATCTCGCCGGAAGCGGTAGACCCCCAAGATGTCGCCACCCTCGAAGACCTGATCATGGTCGCCTTCAACGACGCGAACGAGAAGCTCGCCGCGCTGACCGAGGAGATTATGGGGCCAATCGCGGGCGGGATGAACATTCCGGGGCTGATGTAGACTGCTGGCTGCAAAACTGAAACATTGCCCCACCCGCTTGCGTATAGATAGATGAACAATGGTAGTGCCGATATTGCGGCTTCGCTAGCGAGGTAAGACTATGGGAAGTTTGTTCGACGTACAGGATGGCCTCTCTGCCTTCTTCCTGTTCTGCACCTTCTTCGGCCTGTTTTTCACGATCATATCGTTCTTCCTCGGCGCGGGACACGGCTTCGGCGGTCACGTTGGTCACATCGGTCATATCGGCCACGTTGGTCATGTCGGCCATGCGGGTGGCCACGTGGCGGGCGGCCACGTGGCGGGCAACGGACAGCAGGGGGGCGGCCACAGCGACAATAGTGGGGTCAGCCCGCTCAACCTCAGCACGATTATGATCTTCGTTACCTGGTTTGGCGCGGCGGGCTATATTCTGCACCGCTACACCCAGATTTGGGGCGTGCTGATCGTCGGCGCGGCCAGCGCGATCGGCTTCGTGGGTGGCGCATTGATGTATGTATTCCTCACCCGCTTCTTCCGCCGCGCCACCACCCCTCCGCTGCACGAGCGCGATTACGAGCTTGTCGGCCACACCGCGACCGTGACTAGCACCATCTACGCGGGCGGCCTCGGCGAGATCACCTATACCCTGTATGGTTACCGCCGCAGCGAGAGCGCCCGCAGCCTCAACGGACAGCAAATCCCGCGCGGCACCGAGGTAGTCATCCTGCAGTACGAGAAGGGGGTCGCCTACGTTCAGGCGGTCGCGGAGATCCTCAAGCAGGAACTGCCCGCCCCGGAGGTGCTTAAACAGGAGTTTCCCAAAGAGGTCAGCCCGTCCGCCGAGCAATCAACCGAGCGTTTGAAGGGTCAACGTTAGTCATATTTTCGTAGGGGCGACCATCGTTCGCCCGGGGCAACACTCAAGAGAGGTAGGTAAAAAGTGGATATTTGGCTTCTATTTCCGATAATCGCGGTGGTGGTCTTCCTGCTATTGATCAGTCTGGCCTTCAGTATGTACCGCAAGGTTGGCCCCAACCAGGCGCTGATCGTCTACGGCATGGGCGGCACCAAGGTTCACAAGGGAGGCGGCACGATTGTCTATCCCTACGTGCAGAGCGCCAAGGAGCTATCGCTGGAGCTGATGTCGTTCGATGTGGCCCCCACCCAGGACCTCTACACTCAGCAAGGTGTGGCCGTCACCGTCGAGGCAGTCACTCAGCTGAAGGTGAAGAGCGATCCGGTCAGCATCCTCACCGCCGCCGAGCAGTTCCTCAGCAAGCCGCCCGCCGA
>QHBQ01000179.1 GCA_003243865.1 Candidatus Chloroheliales bacterium
CGCGGCGAGACGCCCAGGCGAACCGCAGTGGGGACAAACGCATGGGTCAGCGAGGCCAGGCCGTCGCTGCGGGTCAGCGCGCCGCGGTCAATGCGGCGCAGGATTGGCTGCCAGAAGCGGCCCCGCGCCCGATGGCTGCCCTCGCTCTCCACCTCATGCACCTCATAAATCAGCTTGGCGCCGAGCAATCGCTTCCAGATGGTGGCGAACCAGTAGCTAATGATCACATCGCGGCTGTAGATGACCGCCACCTTGCGCCCAGTCAGCCTGCGCCAGAACAGGTAGAGGAAGGCGAGCAAGGCGAAGATGCTGCGCTCGATGTAGTACCAGCCGGTGGACTTGTAGAACTTCGACAGCTTGCCAACCGGCACGCGCGGCAGATACTTTGCCCCCACCACGTCAAAGCGACTCGCCTGCCCTGGCAGCCTTGGCACAATTACCAGCGTGCGCGGGTCGAGGCGGCGCAACTCACGGGCAGTGTGCCAGGTCTGCACACTGTTCGCCGCTTGCAGGTTGAGGTCGAGTGGGTAGGCGATGTAAGCTAGTTTTGAGCTTTGGGTGGGGATGGTGGGTTGCTCCTTTGGATCAGCCATCATAGATTTGAAACAGTTCGGCACCTCTATTTATTAGTAGCAACAATACCAGGCATATTATCAAAGTAACGAAAAGAAGCCATAGAAGCGCACCGATGCTTCTTGATTGTCGTAGGTGGGAGAGATTATAGAGCAGAAGCACAAAGACAATGAGAGCAACAGGTACAATAAGTGTTACCAAACCAGTCCAAGCTGATTGGAAACTAGAATTGGTTATGATAACTATCGTCATGATTGCACAGCAACCAAGCAGCCAAACAAGGCATCTTTTTACCCCTTCTAGTTCAAGGTCGTTGCTATGGTAGAGTATCTGTCCTAGGCGGCGAAGGCTCATCCGTGAACGCGGTGGAGACTCCAATGAGGAAGTTAGCTGACTGGCCCAGTAGATGTTAGTTTGTTCAATCTCGCGTACTCGTGCGCGGCGCGTGAGTTGCTCCGCCTCCATACGGGCAATCAGCGGGCCGCGATATGGCTCGATGGGGACGCCTTGGGGCTGGTCGTCTTGAGGGTTAGTTGGTTGCATGATGGTACAACGTTCTTTCGGGTAGGTGGTTGCGTTGGTCTCGATGGACATTGTGGCTGGGCGAGAATCTCCCTCACCAAACCTCTCCCGCTGGGAGAGGCTTTTTGCTGCCGTTGCTTACGACTGGCATTGATGTGTTTCAGTAGGGCGTATGCCATGCGCCCCTACAGCAGCGAGCTGTTGTTTCCGTTTATTCCGTTTGTCCGTTGAACAGTCTGTTGACCGGTCTCCCCAGCGCATACTCATACAACTCCAGCAGCTGATCCGCAATCGTCACAGAGCGGAATTGCTCCGCCCAGGTAGGGCCATGTTGCATTGCTCTCAGCGATATGTCGCTAGAAAGGGCTTGATCGAGGCCGGTGGCCAGGGCAGCAGCATCGCGAGGTGGCACGACGATGCCGATGCCCTCCTGCTCGACGTAAGGGGCCGCGCCGGTCGAGGTGGTGAGCAGGGTAGGAGTGCCGACGGCGGCAGCTTCGAGCGCGACCTTGTTCAGCGCATCCACCACTGAGGATATGCCGACCACATCGGCGGCAGCAAGGTAATCGCGGCTCTGGGTGTAGGGGATCTCGCCAGTGAAGATGACGCGGTCGGCGATGCCCAACTCGGCAGCCTTGCGATTGAGGAAGGCGGCGTAATCGCCAAAGTGTGCGGTGCTGCGGCCGGGCCCAGCCACCATGAGGGTTGCAGATTGTAGATTGTAGATTGTAGATTGGCTAGCGCCCTTGCCAGCTAGGGCTAGCGCTTCCAGCAGATACTCGATGCCCTTGAAGGGGTGAAGGCGGCTGATGCTGAGGATGAACGGGCGGCCCTTTAGCTGGGGATACTCCTGTTCGAGCGCGGCGCGACGATCGGCGCGGTAGGCAGGCAAATCGGCACCGGGCGGGAGGAACGACCAGGAGCCGATGTTGCGCAGGATGACCTTTGCTTTACTGGGGGCGCAGCCGTAGGTGCGGATAATGAAGTCACGCATCATCGCCGAGTTGCAGCGCACCGCCGCAGCGGCGGCGAAGGTGCGGCGCAGCAGGTAGCGGGCGGCGCGGTAGCGCCCGTAGCCGTAATCCACATCGGGATAGTTCAGCACATCAGCGCCTTGCAGGTTGGGAACGATGCGAGGGCCGCCGCGCGGCGTTCCGAGCGCGGCGATCGCTCCCAGCGGATAGGCAGCTTCGGCGTGGATGATGTCGGCACCCGGATACTCACGCAGGAAGCGCTTGTAGCCGACGAGGACGGCGAAGAAGTTGTTATAGTGCAGCACCATCTGCGCCAGCCGCTGCTGGTGACCACCCACTCGAATCTTGTAGATGGGGATACCGTTCTGGCTCTCGCTGCGCTGCAACCCGCCAGCCTTCACCCCGGCGGCAGTTGCGCTATCCCCCACCCAGCCTCCCCCTTTGGGAGAGGGGGCCGCGCCGGTCAGCGTAAGCGCCACGAACTCGTGGCCGCGTTCGCGCATCCGCAAGCCGAGTTCCTCATGCACCTCGTTGCTAATGAACTCAGGGCCGTAGGCAATGATGAAATAAACGATTTTCACGATGCACCCTTGCGGGCAACCGCGATGATGCCATTGCCGATAAGCGGTGGATAGGGCAGCGATAGCTTGAAGGGCAGGAGGCGGGGGGCGAAGACGAACACCGGCTTCAGCCCGGTGCGCAGCCGAATGCGCGCGAAACCAGCGGTGGTTAGGGTGCGGCGCAGGCGGGCGGGGGTGAACAGGTTGATATGGGTGGGGTCGGTGTAGCCCGACCAGGTGCGGCGGGTCAGCCAAGCGAGCGGGCGGCGGATATCCCACAGGTTAGGGGTGGTGATCAGCAGATAGCCGCCGGGCCGCAGCACCCGCCAGCACTCGCGCAGCAGCGCGGGTGCCTCATGCAGATGCTCGATCACCTCGCTGAGTAGCACCGCATCGAAACTCGCGTCGCGGTAGGGCAACGGTTGCTTAAGGTCGCAGCAAATCACTGGCGCATTGGGGGCAAGCCTGCGCGACTCGACCAGCGGGTAGAAGATGAAGTCGCAGCCGTAGGTACGATAACCGATGCTGCTAAAGTAGCGCAGCGCCGGTCCAGCGCCGCAGCCAGCGTCCAGCACGGTCAGCGGACTACCGTCTGCATGGGTGCGCGGCAGGCGGGCATATTCGAGCAGGCG
>QHBQ01000417.1 GCA_003243865.1 Candidatus Chloroheliales bacterium
CCGACTTTGCCGCCTGGCGCGAGAAGCGGCTGCACCTGGAGGATTACCAGCAACCTTACCTGCGTGACATTAACGCCCACGCCGCGCATCTGCTTGGTGGCACGGTGCTGGATGTGGGCGCGGGGATGGGTGGGCTGGTGGTGGCGCTGGCGCGGCAGGGGCGGCGGGTGGTGGCCCAGGAGTACAACCCCGCTTACTGCCAGATTATCAAGCTGCGGGCGCGGCGCTACGGCCTCGACCTGGCGGTGGTGAACAGCGCGAGCGAGGCGTTGCCTTTCGCCGATGCCTGCTTCCAGCTAATCACCGCCTGGGATGTGCTGGAACACGTGCAGGACGTGCCTGCTACCTTGCGCGAGTTGCACCGCATCCTGGTGCCGGATGGCCGCGCCATCGTTACTATCACCAACCGCTTCGGCTTCCGCGACCCCCATTACCACCTGGCTGGGGTCAACTGGCTGCCTCGCGCGCTTGCCGAGTGGTATATCGCGCGCAAGGGCCGGAGCAAGCAGGGCAACTTCCACGACCGCCAACGCCTCAGCGAGATGCACTACTACACCTACGCCGCGTTCGCCCGTGAGGCGCAGCGGGCAGGCTTCCGCGCGGTTGATGTGGCTGAGAAGCGAGTGTTGCACGGCAAGACAACAGGCGGCGGCAAGGCGAGGCGCGTCCTGCCTCTACTCCGTCACCTGCGCGTGGCCCGCCCGCTCTATCGCGCCTACCGCTTCTTCTTCCAGGGTACGCACACCATCCTGCTGCGCAGTAGTGAGGAGTGAGGAGTGATGAATTGATGAAGCCTGGCGAAGATGAGGCTGCTGTGTTTAGTGGGGACAACTCTGTGCTTGGCACCGATCAGCCCGCTATCTCTAATTCATCACTCCTCACTCCTCACTCCTCACTATCCGAAGTGAGTGACGACTTGCAGGAGCAGGATAGCGGCGGCGACCCCACCCAACCGCCCTTGCCAGTCGTGCCTGGGGCGCAGCTCGCGCCCTCGCTGGCGCAGACCGCCTCACGGGCGATGGCCTGGAACACGCTGCTCTTCCCACTCAAGTTCGCGGTTAGCATTGCCTCAAGCATCATCCTCGCCAACCTCTTGCCTGTTCGCGCCGACTACGGTCTAGTCGCCCTGATTAGCACCATTGCCAGCACCATCGGGCTGTATGCCGATCTCGGCATCGAACGCAGCCTGCCCCGCTTTGTACCGGAAGTGGAGCGTGCCGGAGGCTCTACGCTGGTGCGCCGCTTCCTTTGGCAGATCGTGGCGCTCAAGCTGGCGGTGATGGCGCTGCTGGTCGGCGGTTTGCTGCTGTTCAGCGGGCCGCTGCTGTCGTCACTCTCTGTCAACCAGACCCCGCACACGATCGCCCTGCTCTCGCAGGTTGGCGGGCTAATCATCTTTACTATCTGCGCCATGCTGGTGCTGGGGGCGCTGTTCGACACCTTCATGCAGTTCCTGCTCAGTTACTTCAAGCAGCGGGCCTGGAACATCATCACCATCGCCGCGACGATGTTGCAACCAGCACTGATCATCATCTTTTTCAGCATTGGTCAGCCCCAAGTGGAGTTCGTGTTGCTGGCAATGGTGATTACCCCGCTGGTCAGCGTGCTGCTGGCGGGCAGGCAGGCGTTGCGGCTGGCGAGTAGCGAGGCGGCATTGCGCGAAGGCGGTGCCACCCAGATTGGTAAGGGTGGTCGCCTGACGGCTGACTTTCGCGCCCGCTTCCTGCGCTACTCCGGCATCTCCTACTTCATGAACATTAGCGTCTACTTCTACACTCTACCATTTGCCAACATCATTGTTTTTAATCAGTATAAATTCGATGGCGTGGCGCTGTTCTCGATCGCCTACAACTTCGTCAACCAGGTGCTATCGGTGCTGTGGGCGCCGCTCAGTGGCTTGCAGGTGCCGCTCTTCTCGCGCATCTACGCGCAGGACAAGGAGCGGGCGGGTGGTGCCTTGCCAGCGGGGGCGCAGGCATCGCCGCAGTTGCAGGAGAGCTACACGGTTCTGAGTAAGTTCCTCGCCCTGGCCCTGATACCGGCGGGGGTGGGGCTGGCCTTGCTCACCACCAACCTCACCTACGTCCTCTACGCCAAGTATGGCGCGGCCTCGCTGACCGCAATTGTGTTGGTAATGTCCCTGTTTGCCGAGGCGGCAATCAGCATCCCCCACAACATCCTGATGGTCTACGAGCGGTTCACGCCAGTGCTATGGTCAAGGCTGGTGTCGCTGATCTCGATTCCGCTGCTGCTGATTGGCATCCCGCTGTTCGATGGCGCGGCCCAGACCCTCTTGCACATGGACCCTGACGATGCAAAGCCCTTCGGATTGGTCGGGGCGGCGGTGGCGGTGGGCCTGGCCCGCATCCTCTCGCGGCTGGTGGTGTTCATCTATGCGCAGCAGAGCATGGGGTTGCGCTATCCCTGGTCCTTCGCCCGCAAGGTGGCGCTGGCGGCGGCGGCAATGGCGGTAGTGGTACGCCTACTAGCAATCTGGCTCGGCCATTACCCCTTCGGCACCGGTGGCAG
>QHBQ01000112.1 GCA_003243865.1 Candidatus Chloroheliales bacterium
GACGTTGACGTGGCATAGCTGGCTCTTGATTGCAGCGGCAAGCTCCTCGGCCCGCTCCGGTGCGTCGTTGACCCCCTGGATTAGCGCCCATTCGTAGCTGAGGCGGCGGTTGGTGGCGGCGATGTAGCCCCGCGCCGCTTCCATCAGCCGCGCCACCGGCCACTTCTTGTTGATTGGCACCATCAGGTTGCGCAGTTCGTCGTTGGCGGCGTGCAGGCTAATCGCCAGGTTGACCTCTTCCGGTTCGCGGGCGAACTGCTCGATGCGCGGCACCAGCCCCGAAGTGCTGACCGTCATCCGCCGCGCACCCATGCCCAGCCCGTGCGCAGCGTTGAGGTTGCGAATTGCCCGCCATAGGTTATTGTAGTTCGCCAGCGGCTCGCCCATGCCCATAAACACGAGGTTGGTGACGCTCTGGATTTCGGCAGGCACGCTGATCTTGCTTCCCAGTTCGCCCGCCTGCCCCTCGTGCCAGCAGCGCAGAAAGCGGCTGAAGTGAATTACCTGCTCGACAATCTCGCCCGCGTTCAGGTTGCGTTGCAGGCCCATCTGCCCGGTGGCGCAGAAAGGGCAGCCAATCGCGCATCCCACCTGGCTGGAGACGCACACCGTCGCCCGCGCCTCGTAGAGCATCAGCACCGTCTCGATGGTCTGCCCGTCGGGCAAGGCGAGCAGCGCCTTGTAGGTCTGGCGGTCGTTGCTGACAAGTTCGCGCTCGGCGCGCAGGTTGACCAGGCTATACGCCTCGGCCAGCCGTTCACGCAACTCGCGCGGCAGGTTGCTCATCTGGGCAAAGTCGTCGGCTAGCTCCTTGTACGCCCACTGGAACACCTGCTTTGCGCGATAGGTCGGCTGCCGCCAGGTGTCCATCACCCGCTCAAGCTCCGGCAGGGTCAGCGACCAGAAGTTCTGCGGCTCTACGCTGGCTCTGGGTATAAGTTTGATTTCCTGATTTACCACTGCGCACATTGCCATTCATCCTCTATGTTTGTCCAATTTCTAACCTTTGTATTATACCAAATTGCCAGGTTGCGTCACCTAAAATGGGGCATCGTGTGCTATAATGCGGCCCTCGAGCAGCAGGACATTGTCCATGCCGAATATCAAGCGGCGGGTAGGTAGAGAGAAGATGCAAGGGTGAGCGGCGATAAGCGAGGCGGGTCAGCGGCCCGCCTCGTGCTTATTG
Source organism: Candidatus Chloroheliales bacterium (assembly GCA_003243865.1). Next base: position 1,187 of record QHBQ01000112.1, read on the forward strand.
GCTCTTATTCTTGAGCCTGTTTGTGCTTTAGCTACTCTAGTAACGCCCACTCCCCCGTTTCGGGGCTTTGCGCAGTTACACCAACCGATGCTCCCTTGCTCTTAAGTATCTTTTTGAAAAAGGTCTCATCAGTGTCATAGGTGATACGTTCAATTACGCCCACCTTGTGCTGTATCATAAGTCTGGCTAGCTCCTTGCCGTCTATGAGCTTTATGCTATTCTTAGCATCTTTTGCTACTTCCACCGCTTCAGGTGTAAAACCTGAGGTGATGATAAACAAACCATGGTGAGCCTCTACTCTCTTGCTGAACGAGCCGCAAAACTTCTGCATATCCTCGGAGCCTATGTTTTGCCTCTTGTTTTTAGCTTGAATGATAAAATGGACCATGCCAACCGGAGTGTCGAAATCTGCTTCTAGATCAATACCCCTATCTTTAGAGCCACCCTTTATCTTGATGTTATCAAAGCCCATAGCCTCGAGCAGCGCTCTAATCAGGTTCTCAAGTGCATAGCCGTCACCACCGATTTCATTGTGCAAGCTATTCAGGATTTTCTTAACCGTATCTTCGGCGTCGCTTGCTGTAGCTTTATCTGCATTAGATGCCTGACTGGAGCTAAGGATGTTAAAAACACCATCACCTTTTGCATCAAACCTGGGTATCTCACCCCTATCCCTGCGAAGCTTGATATCCTGGTTTATTGTCCTATTCATGGACCTTTCAGTCGTTACACCTAGAGGCAGAAGGTATCCCTTGTCTATGGCTGTTTTAGTTATTTCTGTGTAGTGCATGGGCTTCCCTGCCTCTTTAAGCACATGCAACGCTGCTTCGATATACGACATCGTACTGGTTGTCTGATTACTCACCCGTCTTTCCCCTTCTCGCTTTTCTAGATTATACTTCAATAGCAGCGTAGATGCAAAAGTGAAAAGGCTGATCTGTTGTGCAGCCTCATCCGTGATCGGTCTTAACACTACCTATCCCTTGATCTCCCCCGTAATAAGCCCCGCCGCGATCTCCGCCGTCAGCAGCACGCCTGGCACGCCCGCGCCGGGGTGGGTGCCGCCGCCCACGATGTAGAGATTGGCGAAGTCCTCGCTACGGTTGTGGGCGCGGAAGTAGGCCGACTGGCGCAGGGTCGGCTCGAAGCTGAAGGCCGCGCCCTTGTAGGAGTCGAGTTTGCTCACGAAGTCGCTGGGCAGGAAGGTGCGCTTGACCACGATGTGTTCGCGCAGATCGCTGAGGCCGAAGTCGTCGGCCAGGAAGTCAATCACGCTTTCGGTGAGTTGGGGGCCGGTCTTTGTCCAGTCAATTGTGCCGTCAATGGTCGGCACTGGCAGCAGGAAGTACATACTCTCGCCACCGGGCGGGGCCATGCTGGGGTCGGTGCGGGTCGGCGCGTGGGCGTAGATGCTGTACTGCTCTGGTATCTGGTGCTTGCTGAAGACCTGCTCCAGGGTCTGCCTATAATTCTGACCGAAGATGAGGGTATGGTGCACCATCTTGGGGTACTGCTTATCGGTGCCGAGATAGAGCAAGAACAGCGACATCCCCCGCTTCATCCGCTCGATCTTGCGGTCGGACCAGAAGCGGCGATGCTGGGGCTTGATCAGATACTTGTAAGTCCAACTGGTGTCGCCGTTGCTGACCACAATATCGGCGGGCAGGGTCTCACCGCTAGCCACGCGCACACCGATGGCGCGGCGGTTCTCGATGATGATCTCCTGCACCTCGCAGCCGGTAATCAGCTTGCCGCCTAGCTCCTGATAGAGCTTTGCCATGGCGGTGACGATGCTGTACATCCCGCCCAGCGCGTACCAGATGCCCTCGTGCCGCTCGATCGCGGGCAACATCGCGTATATCGCTGGCACGCTGAGCGGATTGCCGCCCAGAAACATCGCCTGGAAGCCCATCGCCCGTCGGTTGTACTCGTGGTGAAACTTATTGCCCATGAAGCGGTAAATGCTCTGGATTGCGCCCAGCTTAATCATCTGTGGCGCAATCTTAAGAAAGTCGCCGAGGTGGAGGAACGGCACCCGACCATACTTGAGGTAGCCAATCTTGAAGATGGGGTCAATCGCGGCCAGGAACGGCTCGTACATCTCAGCGTCGCGCGGGTCAAACTTCGCCAGCTCGCGCTTCATCGCCTCGGCGTTACCGCTGTAGTCGAGATAGGCGCTGTAGCCATCATCGGGGAAGTAGATGCGATAGTAAGGGTCGAGCGGCACCAGCGTCACGTAGTCATCGAAGTTGCGCCCGGCGGCGGCGAACAGTTCGCGGAACAGGC
>QHBQ01000362.1 GCA_003243865.1 Candidatus Chloroheliales bacterium
TCTATAATCTACTTGGCCGCCTGCTTCTTGCTGGGTGCCTTCTGCAAGGTACGCAGGCAGCGGGTGCAGACGTTGACCTGCCGTACCTGGCCGTTGATGGTCAGGTGGGCGTGCTGAATATTGGGCCGCCACTGCCGATTAGTCACGCGGTGCGAGAAGCTAACGTTGTGGCCCCACTTCGGCGACTTGCCGCAAACATCGCATTGTCCAGACAATTTAATCCAACCCCCTTTACGAAATCGCGTTTTTAGGTTATGATAACGTTGCAGAAACCCGCATTCCTGTGATGTATAGGAGTACGACATGTTCCCCGCCACGCCGGAACACAATCATACCATATCTTCAACGATTCTGCAAGCGAGAAGGAGCAAGATGGACGTTGCCCAGGCAGAAGCCAACCCCCAGATAGAGGATAGCAACGCCGCCAGCCCGCACAAGCTCGGCAAGGTCGAGGTTTCGCCCAATGCGGTCGCCACTGTGGTCAGCCGCGCAGTGCTGAGGTGCTATGGCGTGGTGGGGATGGCCGCCCACCACCCGCTGGGCGAACTGCTGCGCCTCGAGGAGCGCAACAAGGGCGTGGAAGTGAACTTCGATGGCAACAATCGCCGCGTCACGATTGACCTTTACGTGATTATCGAGTACGGCACCCGCATCTCCGCCGTTGCCAACAATATAATGAGTACGGTCAAGTTCGCAGTCGAGAGCAGCCTCGGCCTGCCCGTCGCTCAGGTGAACGTCAATGTGCAGGGCATCCGCGTCAGCAAGCCCAACGAGCTTTAATGACCCCTCCCCCAAAGGGGGAGGCAGGGAGGGGGAGCGCCCACCCGCTGCACATTGCTAGCAGCACTCAGCACTCAAACCTCAAACTTCAGCACTATACTTGACCAGGAGAACCACAACCTTGACCAGCGTCAACGTACCTCAGCAATCCGCCCGCCCTGCGTCCCGCCTGCCACTCGAAAAAGGAGCTACCTGGGATGGGCAGAACCTGAAGGCTGGTTTCCTCGCCGCCGCTGCGTGGTTGGAGCAGCACGCCGCCATGCTCAATGCGCTCAATGTCTACCCTGTTCCCGATGGCGACACCGGCACTAATATGTATCTCACCTTGCAGGCGGCGGTCAAGCCGGTGGCTGACTCGGCCACCCACTCTGCTGCTGAACTATTGCAGGCGATGGCGCGGGGTGCGCTGATGGGGTCACGCGGCAATTCGGGGGTGATTCTCAGCCAGGTGCTGCGCGGGTTGAACGAAGGGCTGGCGGGCAAGGACAAGGTGAGCGCGGTCGAGTTTGCCGCGGCGATGGAGCAGGCCAACGCTCGCGCCTATCGCGCGGTGCAGAAGCCGGTTGAAGGCACGATTTTGACCGCAATGCGTGAGATGGCAGCGGCGGCGCAAACCGCCTGCAAGCAGGAGAACAGCTTCGGCCACCTGTTTGACATGGTGTGCAGTGAGGGTCGCGCCAGCGTGGATCGCACCCCCGAACTGCTCGACAAGCTGCGTCAGGCCGGGGTAGTTGACGCTGGCGCTGAGGGGCTGCTGACCATCTTCGACGGCATCCGCCGCTATGCGGTAGGCGAGGACATTGCCACCAGGCCAGTTGATATTCCCGATACGATGCACCCGATAACCGCCTCCGCCGATGCGCCCACTATCAATATCGAACTGGGGCAGTACGGCTACTGCACCAACTTTATGGTCTTTGGCAAGGATATCAACTTCGAGCAAGCCCGCGACAAGCTGAACAGCATGGGCGACTCCGCGGTCGTGGTCGGCGACGACACCCTGCTGAAGGTGCATATCCACACCGAACATCCCGGCCAGGTGCTTGAATACGCCACCTCGCTGGGCAGCATGCGGCAAATCAAAGTTGACAATATGCAGGACCAGCACGAACACTTCGTGGATAGCCACAGCAGCGGCGCGGACCTGACCGCCTTTGCCCCGCCCAGCGGCGCGAACGCGGCCAGCCCAAACAAGACCTTCGCCCCCCCCCACGCCGAGCGGGAGGACGAGTGGGCGGCCAATGCCGCTACTGGCGTCGATCCGGGGATCGTCGCGGTGGTTTCCGGTGCTGGCCTGGAGCGGGTCTTCCGCAGTATGGGTACGGGCCGCATCGTCACCGGCGGCCAGACGATGAACCCCAGCACCGCTGACCTGCTCGATGCGGTGGAGAAGCTAGCCAACGATGAGGTCATCATTCTGCCCAACAACGGCAACATCATCATGGCCGCCAATCAGGTGCAGCAACTGACCAGTAAGAAGGTTAGGGTCGTTCCCACCCGCACCATCCCGCAGGGGGTTGCCGCCCTGCTCGCTATCAACTACGACGCTGACCTGGAGAGCAACACTAAGGCGATGAAGCGCGCCGCCGAGGGGGTCGCCACCGGCGAGATCACCACTGCGGTGCGCGATACCAGTATGAACGGGATGGCGGTCAAGGAGGGCGACACTATCGGTCTGCTCGACGATGTGCTGGTAGTGACCGGCAAGGACCGTGAGCAGGTCATCCGCGACCTGATCAGCAAGATGGGTCTGGAAGACCGCGAGGTGCTGACCCTCTACTACGGCAGGGGCGTGGATAGTGAGCGGGTGCAACGCCTCAGCGACGGCATCCGCGCCAAGTACCCCAATTTGGAGATCGAGGTGGTAGATGGCGGCCAACCCTTCTACGATTACATCATCTCCGCCGAGTAATTACTCTCCTCTCGCTTTATGGGAGAGGACACTAACACTACCCTCTCCCGCTGGGAGAGGGTTAGGGTGAGGGCAAATGAGCAGCATTAAAATCGTAACCGACAGTACCTGCGACATACCCGATTATTTGCTAAGACAGTACGAGATCAGCGTGGTGCCACTTCAGGTGCAGGTCAATGATGAACTGTACCTTGACCGCGTTGCCATCAACAGCGCGGAATTGTTCCGCCGCCTGGACGGGCGCGGCCCAGGCGCTGCCACCACCCACCCGCCACCGCTGCCTACCTTCGAGCGCCTGTTTCGCAACCTGACTCGCCAGGGCGATGTGCTGGTCATCACTGTCAGCAACAAGTTGAGCGAAACCTACGCCACTGCGTTGCGTGCCCGCGAAGGGTTGGGCGCAACCACCGCCGCCCATATTGCGGTGGTCGACTCGCTGTCCGTCTCGATGGGCCTCGGCCTAATCGTGCTAGCCGCCGCCAAGGCGGCGCGCAGCGGCCGCTACAGCCTGACCGAACTCGCCTCGATGGTGCAAAGGATGACCACCCAGACCCATGTCGTCTTCTTCGCTGAGACCTATGA
>QHBQ01000327.1 GCA_003243865.1 Candidatus Chloroheliales bacterium
CCGCTGCGTCCGGCAAGAAGCTGCGCCTCATCTTCCTTGGAGGCCTCGGCGAGGTGGGCAAGAACATCGCCGCGCTGGAGTATGGCAACGACATCATCGTGGTAGACTGCGGCATCGGCTTTCCCACCAACGAAATGCTCGGCGTGGATATGGTGCTGCCCGACATAACCTACCTGGCCGAGCGCAAGGACAAGATTCGCGCCATCTTCATCACTCACGGCCATGAAGACCACATCGGCTCGCTGCCCTACCTGCTGCCCCAACTGGACGCGCCGATCTACGCCACCCGCCTGGCCATCGGCCTCATCTCGGTCAAGCTGAAGGAACATAAGCTGCTCGACAACGCCAAGCTAAATGTCGTAGAGGCGGGCAGCGCACCGATCAAGGCGGGCGCGTTTGCGGTGGAGTTCTTCCACATCGTCCACAGCATCCCCGATAGCTGCGGCCTCGGCATCCACACGCCGGTCGGCACCATCGTCCACACCGGAGACTTCAAGTTCGACCTGACCCCGACCGACGGCTGGCGGGCCGACTTCGGCCAGATTGCTCATCTCGGCAACGAGGGGGTGCTGGCGCTGCTTAGTGAGTGCGTTCATGTCGAAACCGAAGGTACTACTCCGTCAGAGCAGGAGGTGAAAGCGACCTTTGATCGCCTCTTCCGCAAGGCGGAGGGCCGCGTCATCATCGCCACCTTCGGCAGCCTGATCGCCCGCGTGCAGATCGCACTCGACCTCGCCTACAAGCATGGCCGCAAAGTGGCGGTACTGGGGCGAAGCATGGAGAACAATGTGGCGATGGCAGTGGAGATGGGTTATCTGCAAGTGCCGGAGGATACTCTGATCAAGATCAGCGAGGCTCGCGATCTTGCCCTGAATAAGGTGGTGGTGGTCATTACCGGCAGCCAGGGGGAGCCGAGTTCGGTGCTGACCCGCATCGCCAATCAGGAGAACCGCTTCATCAACGTCATCCCTGGCGATACCATCATCGTCTCCTCCACGCCGATTCCCGGCAACGAGGTGGCGATCATTCGGGTGATCAACAGTTTGCTAGAGCAGGGCGCAGATGTGTACTATTCGCAGGTTGCCCGCGTTCACGTCTCCGGCCACGCCAGCCAGGAAGAATTGAAGATGATGATTAGCCTGACCCGCCCGCATTACATCGTGCCAATTCACGGCGAACGCCGCCACATGGTGGCCTACGCAAAGATGGCGGCGGAGATGGGCATCAAGGCGGAGAACATCTTTATCTGCGGCAACGGCAGCGTGCTTGAGTTCACCGCCGACTCTGCTACCGCCGCCGAGCCAGTGCGGGCCGGGGCGCTGTTCGTGGACGGCGGCTCAATCAGCAACATCGGCGATGTGGTGCTGCGCGACCGCCAGAACCTCTCCCGCGACGGGGTGATGACCATCGCGGTCAGCATTGATAGCGAGACCGGCGAACTGGCGGGCGAACCGGACATTGTCAGTCGCGGCTTCGTGGAGCCAGAGACCAGCGACGACCTGCTCAACCGCGTGCGCGAGGTGGTGCGCAACACGGTCAAGCTGGAGCGCGAGGCAGCGCAGGTGGGCGACTGGCCGCAACTGAACCGCCGCATCAAGGAGGCAGTCAGCCAGTTCCTCTTCGTGCAGACCAAGCGCCGCCCCATGCTGCTGCCGATGATTGTCGAGGTGTAGAGATACCCCTCCCCCAAAAGGGGAGGCTGGGTGGGGGAGCAAGGGTGCGTGCCACACCCACCCCTAGCTCCTCCCGATGGGAGGGGAGACCAGCCCTGCTGGGGCTTACCCTATCTGATAAGGTGGTGAGCAATGTCAACCAGCCTGCCCAGTGTGCCGCTGATGCACCTGAATGGCCCGGCCACGCTCTGGTGGGAGTTGCCGCAAACGGCAAACGATCCGCCGCACGGCTGGCTGCGCCTAAGCATTCTGCACGTGCTACCCGATGCGCTGCACGCGCAGTGGCAGCCGCTCGACGATGAGTACACCCGCCGCTACGCCGCGCTCTACAATGAGGCTAAAGACGAGCAGGCCGAGGAGCTACGCCGCCAGCACGAGGCCCGTTGGAACGAGTTTGCCGCCCAGCAGCACGACTTCCACTTCTTCTTCGCCAGTCTTGATGCCGCGCAGCAGTTTGCCGCCGCTTGTCTGACCCAAACCGGCCTGTCGCTCACTGGCCCGCATGAGGTAACCACCCTGCCCCCCGGCAAGCCGCTGCTTTGTCCCCAGCTTGAACTGACCTTTGACACTGCAACGCAGCGCAGCGGCCTGTTTGGCCTCAGCCGCCAGAACGTTGCCACCTGTACCTTGGCCCTGCGCGCCGACCCCGACGCCGCCTCCCAGCCGCTCAACCCCACCCGCGTGGTGGCGCAGGCGGAGCAGTTGCGTGATAGCCTTGCCGTCCTCGCCGCCACCGAGCCCGCTGCGTTGCGCGACGAGCGGGCGATTGGGGTGGTAGAGAGAGTGCTGGCGGCGGCATTTTGATGCCCCTCTCCTTGTGGGAGAGGCTGGGTGAGGGGGCGGCAAAAAGCGAAAGCCCCGAACAGTCCTTGCGGAGCATCCGGGGTCTTGTCGCGCTCCAAGCATTGCTGCCTGAAGTGATGTTATCTTACCACCATTTCCTAATTCTGTCAAGGGGGTTATCCACAATTTTGCCACGAGTTTTCAGGATTTGCCGAGGAAATCTCCCACTATCGCCAGCCACTGCTCCGCCTGCTCGTCGTGGGGCAGCAGGCCGCTGTGGGCGATGATGCGGCCCTCGGCCCTGGGGTTGGCGTCAAGGAAGTCCTCCAACTGCCAGACCGGGGTGATTGTCGCCTCGCGGCCCCAGGTGATCAGGATAGGCAGCTTCAGGCTGGTGAACGAGTCGGCAATGGCGAGGTTGAGCCGCCCACCGATGAACGAGGCCGGGGCATACTTGCCGCCCTCCTGATGGGCGGTAGTGTGGTATTCGGCTACCATCTCGGCGGTTACTTCTTCGGGATTGGTGTACACATCGCGCTTGAGGAAGCTGCTCAGGCCAGGTTTCGAGGTCAGCGCGTTGAAGATACTGTCGCCGATTACCGAGCTGCGTAGCAGGCCGTAGAGGGCATACTGGGGTGGCGTGGGCGGCTGGGCGAGCGCACGAATGCCGGTCGGCTCAATAAGCACGATTTTGCCGAACAGTTCAGGCTGCCGCGCCACCGCCTCGATGGCGAACGCGCCGGTCAGCGAACTGGCGATCATCACGATACCGCGCCCGCTGCCGATCACCTCGCGCGCGAAGTCGCCGATCAGCCGCAC
>QHBQ01000477.1 GCA_003243865.1 Candidatus Chloroheliales bacterium
TCTACGGCACGCAATTTGCTCTAGTATATTCAGGCAGCGTTGGCGCGTGACACAGAAGCGGCGGTTGACGTTATATTTGCCGCGCACCCGATAGGCACTAAACGACAGTTGATGCTGCGCAGAGAAACCAAACCAAGCTGTACTCAGGAAGGAGACTACCAGAATGGCTACCGTTGTTGGATTGTTCCACGACATGAACACCGCCGAGCAGGCGATCAACGACTTGAAGGCGGCGGGTTACGACCCCAGCCGCGTCGGCGTAGTTACTCGTAGCAAAGGCACCACCGAGGAAGTAGTCGGTGACACTGGCACGCACGATGCTGCCGCCGCTGCTGGCATTGGCGCAGTCGAAGGTGCGATTGTTGGTGGCGGGTTGGCCGCGCTAATCGCTACTGGGGTGATTGCATCTATACCATTTGTAGGGCCAATCGTGTTGGCCGGAGCGCTAGCGACGCCACTTGGCGCGACCGCGCTCGGCGCAGTTGTGGGTGGCGTAACCGGCGCCGCCGCCGGTGGGTTGCTCGCCGGGATGGGCGTTCCCGAAGAGGAGGCCAAGTACTATCAGGGCGCAATTAGCGAGGGCGGCATCCTCCTTACCGTAGATGCTAACGATGAAAATGATGCAGCTAACGCCAGCAACATTCTACGCAACGCTGGCGCGGAGAACATCGAGAATCGCGCCGGTGGCGTCTCGTCCATGTCCGCTGGCAGCACCGACGTCACTTCCACCGCTGCCGCTCCCGCCTATGCCGAGACGACCACTACCACCAACGGCCCTCATAACGTCGGCGCGGATACCGCTGGCGGCGCAGTCGCAGGCGGGGTCATTGGCGCAGTCGTAGGCGGCCCGGTTGGTGCCGCCGCTGGTGCCGCATTGGGCGGCGCTGCTGGCGCTGGCGCGGGCGAAGCAGCGAACGCTGCCGATCGCAACGCTGCTTATAATAAAACCACCACTTGGGACAACAATGCTCCCGCCGAAACTACCACGACCACTTGGGACAACAATGCTCCTGCTTACACCGATACCACCACTACCAGCAGCCCCCATAACGTCGGCGCGGACACTGCAGGCGGCGCGGCTGTGGGTGCCATCGGTGGCGCACTGGTTGGCGGGCCGGTCGGCGCAGTTGCAGGCGCGGCGCTTGGTGGCGCAGCTGGCGCGGGCGCAGGCGAAGCAGCAAACGCTGCCGATCGCAACGCTGCTTATAACGAGACCACCACTTGGGACAACAATGCCCCCGCCGAAACTACCACGACCACTTGGGACAACAATGCCACCACTAGAACTACCACCAACTGGGACAACAACGCCCCCGCCGATAACGTGGGCGCAACCACCGCTGGTGGCGCGGCCACTGGCGCAGTCGCGGGCGCGGTTGTCGGCGGCCCAGTCGGTGCCGTTGTAGGTGGCGCTATCGGCGCTGCTGCTGGCGCGGGCGCGGGCGCAGCGGTGAACGCCGCCGAACAGCCTGACCCCTACGCCGGTACGACCGCTCCTGGCACCGCAGTGGACAAGGCCGCCTACAACGCAGACGTGGCGGCGCACGAAGCAGGTCACGAGCTGCAGAAGCCGCTCCCTGACCACGAGCAGGTCGGTGGTGCGGTGCAGGAGACCTGGGGCAACGTCAAGCGCGGTGTTGGCGAAGCGGTCGGTAGCCCCGGCCTGGCTGCCAGCGGCGAGAAGGATGTTGTCCAGGGCGAGGAGCATCGCGCTGAGGGTGACCTACGCAACGAAGCGGGCGATACCCGCCCGTAACCCAGCGCAAGCTGGCGACAAAGTAATACAGCTGTAGGTAGGGGCGGGCGGTGGCCCCCCCTTGCTGTATGTAGAGATGGGCGTGTGAGACACATTGGGGAGGGGGTTAGATATGCCTAAAGTTATAGGACTGTTCCGCGATATGAGCCACGCCGAGATGCCGATACCGCATACAACACTGCCACCGGCGCTAGCGCAAATACCAGCAGGATAGCTGTTGGCAGCACATCAAGCGACTATACTACTGAGGAGGAAACAAGATGAGCGACAGCAACGCTCCTTACAGTCCCGACCAGGCCAGCGATGCCGATGACCGACCAACCTATGCGAATGAGGCTCTCACTGGCCAAAGCGGTTACGGCGCGGGCGCGGCGGGCAGCATCAATCAGGGCAGCGAACGCACTGGCGTCAGCACCGGCCCTGGCTACAAGAGCGGCAATGCCGAGGACAATGCGACCATGAGCGGCGGCGCGGCGCAGAACGATGCCCGCGACCTGGGCAACGCCGAGGCAGCGAGTCAGGCGCTGGGTAGCAGCGGCGAGGGCGCCCGCTACTCCGAGGCCAATGCCACCGCTGGCGAGTTGACCAACAGCGACCAGGGCTACGCCAGCGGCTATGCAGGCAGTAGCGGTGCGGATGAGGCGCGTGACTTCCGCACCTCTTCCGACCCCGAATATGGCGAGCGCGGCATGGGCTATGATGACGATAGCGGCAATGCTTGACCGAACCCGAAAAGGTGTTTAGTCGTGCGTAGGGGCGGGCGGTGGCCCGCCCTTTTCGGATGAGTTCTAAACCATCGGCTGGTGGTAGGCCGCCGCGTAGTGACCGGTGACGAAGTATTCGAGCTGGCGCTCGATGTCGGTGAGCAGACCCGACGCGCCGATGCGGAACAGGTTGGGGCGCAACCAGTTGTCGCCCAACTCCTCTTTCATCAGGATCAGCCAGTCGAGCGCAGATTTGGCGCTGCGGATACCGCCTGCGGGCTTGAAGCCAACCTGGTAGCCGCTGCGCTCCTGGTACTCGCGAATGGCCCGCACCATCACCAGGCTGACTGGCAGAGTGGCGTTGATGCTCTCCTTGCCAGTCGAGGTCTTGATGAAGTCGGCTCCCGCCATCATGCAAACGAATGAGGCGCGGGCGATATTGCGCATGGTTGCCAGTTCGCCGGTCGCCAGGATGGTCTTCATATGCGCTTCGCCGCAGGCCGCGCGGAACGCCTTGACCTCGTCGTAGAGCGCCTGCCAGTCGCCAGTCAGCACGTGGGCGCGGGAGATGACGATGTCTATCTCCTTTGCTCCGGCTGCTACACTCGCCTCAATCTCGGCAATCTTCAACGGCAGCGGGTTCTGCCCCGCCGGAAAGCCGGTGGACACCGCCGCGACCGGGATGTTCGTTCCCTGCAACGCCTCCACCGCCACCGCCACCAGATTATGGTAGACGCACACCGCGCCGACGCTGAGGTCGAGGTTGGCGACACCGAGCGCATCGAGCATATCCTGACGTAGTGGCTGGCGGGCCTTGGCGCACAGGCGCCGCACGTTGCCGGGGGTATCATCGCCCGCCAGGGTGGTGAGGTCAATGCAGGTAATCGCCCGCAGTAGCCAAGCCGCCTGCCACTCCTTCTTCACCGTGCGCCGCTTTGGAAGCGTATCGGCGCGGCGCTCCACTGCGCTGCGGTTGACCTGCACATCCTCGACCATGCTCAGGTCGAGTGGGATGCCTGGATTGCGGGTAAAGCTATGTGCGGCGGCTTGCGGCTCATGCCCGTTCTTTGACACAGCGGGCGGGCGGATTGCGGTTGGCGCGGCCATCTCTCTGCTCCTCGTCACGGGTGCGCAATGAATTTGCGCCCCTATTTACCAGCCTGCCCCCAAAGTATACCAGCCAGCCTGCTAAATTGCAACGCGCCACCCCCCTTGTTGCCAGGGGCAACAAGGGGGAGCCGATAGGCATCAAATTAGGACGAAAGCCGAGGATGAGCCAGGGGGTCTGGGGGTAAGCCCCCAGCTGCTGACTGGCAGCAAGGCTGGGATTAAGCATAGTCGCGCCACGCCTGAGATTGCGACCACTGCGCGTACGATTAACATTGCGGGGGTTGCAGCAGCTGGGGGCTTACCCCCAGACCCCCTGTAAGTTCCCAACCTTATTTTATTTTGATGCCTGTAAGGCAGCAGGGTATAGTGTTAATCATTCCGCTATCGCTGGCGGCCTCGGCTTAAGCGCAATCAGCACCACGCCGCCCAGGATGATGAACATCGCTAGCAGGCCAATCGGGGTAAGTTGCTCGCCCGCCATGATTGCGCCGAGCAACACCGCAACCGGCGGATTAACGTAGGCATAGCTGGTAATCAGGGTGGGGCGGGCGCGGCGCAGCAGGTAATCATAGGCGCTGAACGCGAGCAGCGAACCGAAGATGGTGAGATAGGCGAACGCCCACAACGAACTGGAGGTCGGCGGCTGATTGAAGTGTTCACCAAGCAGCAGGCTGGCGAACAGCAGCAGCACGCCACCACCGATCATCTCCAGCGCGCTCGCCATCAACCCTTTGGGCATAGCCAGGCGGCGGCTGAAGACGGTGCCAAACGCCCAACTAATCGGCGCAACGACCAGCACCAACGCGCCGAGACCATTGGCGGTCATATCGCTGTTCAAGTTGAGCAGCGCGATGCCGACCAAGCCAAGCGTAATGCCCAGCCATTCGAAGCGGCTCGGCCAGCGCCCCCATAGCCCGGCGAACAACGCCGCCCACAGCGGCACAGTCGCCACCGCCAGCGCGGCCAGTCCCGATGCCACCCACTGTTCGGCGAAGGTAACGCCGCCATTGCCGCCCAGCAGCAGGAACGCGCCGATGATGGCGGCGTTGCGCCACTCTAGCCGCGCCGGGTTGGCGATGCCGCGCGCCCTCAGGATGAGGTAGAGCGCGACTCCTGCGATGGTGAAGCGCAAGCCCGCCATCATGAAAGGCGGGAAGCCGCCCTGCACCGCAAAGCGAATTCCCAAGTAAGTTGAACCCCAGATGATGTAGACGGTGAGCAGAGCGAGCAGCACGCCAAAACGGTCGCCAAAGTTGAGTCGGGGTGGGTTATCCTGCTTTGCCGCATCGGTTACCTGCGGCAGGCCAGCCTGCTTCGGCGCGTCGCTCACAACCGCCGCTGGCCCGGTCGCCACCTTATAACTGTCCTCCATATATTAGGTTCGCTCCTCGTAATTGCAGATTATGATTGTACGGGTATATTGTAACCGAGCGGCGGGCGGTAGGCGGCAGTTTCCGGCAAAATCCTACTTTCGGCGTAGCACCTCGTAAACAAAGTTCTACTGACACCTCACCCGCCGGAAGGGCTGTCTGATTCTCCCCTCCCGCCGGGAGGGGCTGGGGGTGGGTCCGTGCCGTCATCAAAACTTTTCGCCCGCCCGCTCGTTCGCCAGCAGGGTGCGCTTGCGCTCGATGCCCCAGCGGTAGCCACCGAGGTCGCCGTTCTCGCGCACCACCCGATGGCAGGGAATGACAATGGCGACGTGGTTCGTAGCACAGGCATGGGCGACCGCGCGGGTGGCGGTTGGCTGGCCGATAGCCTGAGCAACGGCGGAGTAGGAGCGAGTGCTGCCGTAGGGAATAGCGCGCAGCGCCTGCCAGACCCGCTGCTGGAAGGCGGTCGCCTGCACGTCAACTGGCAGATTAAGGTGGGGCTGCTGTCCTTCCAGGTGGCGGAGGATGGCCGCCGCTGCCGGGTCGAGCATAGCGTCGTCGCGGCGGATATCGGCGGAATGGTACTCGCGGCGCAGGCTGGCGTCGAGGCTGGCGTCGTCATCGCCGATGCTGACCGCACTGACTCCGCGCTCGGTGGCGGCAACCAGCAGGCGACCGAGCGGGCTGGCGACGATGGTGTAGGCGATGCTCATCCCTTCGCCGCCACGTCGGTAGGTGGCCGGGGTCATGCCAAGTTGAGCATCGGCGTTGGCGTATAGGCTGGCGGGGCTGTAGCCCGCATCGTATAGGGCGTTGGTCACGGTTTCTCCTTCTTTCAGGCTGGCCTTCAACTGGCTGCGGCGCTGCGCAACCGCATACTGGTGCGGGGTTACGCCGATCAGACGCTTGAAGGTGCGTTGCAGATGATAGGGGCTGACTCCGATTTCCGCGCCGAGCGCGGCCAGGCTGAGGTCGGCGTCGGGGTTGGCCTCGATGTAGCGGCAGGCCCGCTGCGCCATTTCCATTTGCGGCTCAAGTTCGCGCTGCGGCTGGCAGCGCAGGCAGGCGCGGAAGCCTGCCGCCTCCGCCTCAGCGGGCGTGATGAAGAAACGCACCCGCTCTCGTGCCGGACGCTTTGCCGGACAGGTGGGGCGGCAATAGATGCCGGTCGAGCGCACCCCCATCACGAACCGGCCGTCGGCGCGGCTGTCCCGCGCCAGCACTGCCTGCCAGCACTTCTCCTCGTCAAGCACCTGCTTTGTTGTCTCGCTAATTATGCTAATCACGGTATATCCTCCTGTTTTAGTCTACCGTAATTATAGCCGAGCCGCGCAGCTTGCGCTATCGGTTTCTTGCGTTCAAAGTGGGCCAGGGCGAACCGCAGTTCGCCCCTACGGAATTGTAGCGTCGCCGAGGTCAGGTGGTATTATCACTGGCAGAGCGCAGCGCCTCAAGCTCACGCTGTTTGGCCTGCAGCGCGGTCAGCAGTTCGCTCACCGTGCGGGCGGCCTGGTCGAGCGCCGCCTGCTTCTGCCAGAGCAACGCATAGGCGCGGCATAGCTCACCCTTATATGTTGCCAACTCCGCCCGCAACTGCTCTGCTTCCTCCGACGGCGCCCCCGTCGAAGACACGTGTCCGCGCATCATCACAGTCCTCCATCCCACCTATTGCTATATCTTACCAGCAGCGACGTTTTAGTTGATCACATTATAAACCAAATCGGTATAAAATGCAATGCCTATTATTCTACATACGTTATGAGTTTGGCAGGCGCGAGATGTGGTATAATCTCGCCAGGAGGGAAAAGCACAATGAGTATGAAGGATTTGAGCGCCCTGATTAAGCAGACGCGCGAGCGCAACCGGCTAACCCAATCGCAAGTCGCCGCTCAGATGCCGCGCCTGAGCCAGAAGGTGGTGAGCGACATCGAGACCAATATGGTTTACCTGCCCGCGCCCGAAATCCTGCGCGGCATCGGCAACGCCATCGGCCTGCCTTACGCTGAGATGCTCGCCGCCGCCGAGCTACTGCCCCTGCCAGAGGAGAGCAACGAGGCGCTGGCCCGCCGCCTGCCGCTGATTGACTATCTGCGCTGGAACTATCGCCCGCGCGACCCCCAGCGGATGGCCGAGGCGGTAGAGGCGCTTATTCAAGGTCTTCTGGCCGCAGAAAGTAAGGTCGGGTCGGGGCAGAATCCCACTGCCCGATAATGCGGTGCGGGCGAGAAGGCGGGTCAACCTGGAACATGCGGCGCGGCTTGCGCTCCTCAGCAGCGGATAGCTCGACGACCTGTTCGGCATAGATGAACAGGTCAATCTTGTAGCGCGTTCCCCGCCCTCTTGCCTTCAACAGCGTCATCAACCCAACCGTAATATCAAGCTCGGTCTGGTCGAAGTCTGATGCTTTAGCTCCCACCGGCAGCCACCCTTTCGGGATTGCAGATTTAAGATTGAGGATTGCAGATCAGGTTACATCGTTCTTCACAATCTGTAATCTTCAATCTACAATCCGCAATCAAGATGTAGGGGCGTGTGGCGCACGCCCTGCTATGATGCTCCTTTCCTGTAGAACAAATGTTCTACGGATTTGCAAGATTATACCAAATAACTTGCAGGTTTGCAAGGCCAAACGAAAACGAAGCATCCTGAAGTTAGCAAGCGGCAGCGAGGCTGATGGCAACCTGCGCCTCCCATGGGGCTAGGGGAGAATTCGCCCAGCAACCAACTAAGCCCCTAGCGAGGGTTGGGGGAGAATCTCGCATCCCGTTAATGCAGAATGGGCGCGGCTGTCAGTGGTGCAGCAGGTGGCTGGTAGCACAATTGCTTCGGCCTAACGGTAGCGCGGCATTTCTCCCCCAACCCCCCGCTGGGGGCTTTTTGCTACTCACCCCTCGCATCTCGCATCTCGTAAGTAGCTGGCAAAAGTGTTCAGCCAGAGGTATTGGTACGGCTCAAGCTGGGTGATTTGCCGCATCTCCGCGTATTCCACGCCGGTGAGCAGGTCGGTGGCGGGCAGGGCAGCGAATGCGGTGGGGATGACGAACGGCTGGGGTTGGGACGAGAGATTGTGCAGCGCGATGATGCGTTCGCCCTGCCACTCGCGGCTGTGGGCAAGGATGGCAGGGTTATCGGTTTGGTGTAGCTCGAAGCGGCCCAGGCCAAAGGCGGGGTGCGCCTTGCGCACCGCAATCAGCTGGCGGAGGCGATGGTAGAGCGAGTCGGGGCCAGCCTGCTGCGCGGCAACGTTGACATGGGTGGGGTCGTAGGGCGGCGCGGCTACGACTGGCGCATAGAGGCGGGCGGGGTCGGCGGTGGAGAAACCGGCGTTCAGCCCGTTGTCCCACTGCATCGGGGTGCGCACTCCATTGCGGTCGGGCAGGCTGATGTTGTCGCCCATGCCGATTTCGTCACCATAGTAGATAATCGGCGAACCAGGCAAGGTGAATAGGGTAGAGTAGGCAAGCAGGATGCGGCGCGGATCGTTGTCCAGCAGCGGCGCGAGCCGACGGCGAACCCCCCAGTTGATACGTTGCTTCGGGTCGGGCGCATAGTAGTTGAACAGGAACTCGCGCTCCGCCACGCTGACCATCTCGAAGGTAAGCTCATCGTGGTTGCGCAGCATTGTACACCACTGCGCCCCAGGTGGCAGGTTCTCAATCTCGCGCAGAATGCGATAAAGCGGCGCGGCGTTCTCGATGGCAAGCGCAAAGAAGGTCGCGGTCATCTGCGGAAAGTTGAACAGCATCTGCAACTCATCACCGTTGCCAAAGTAGTCGAGGCTGGGGATGGGTGGTTGGTTGGCTTCGCCCAGCAGCACCGCTGCGGGATTACGCTGGTTGACGAACTGGCGCAACCGCTTCAGGTAGGCGTGGGTCTCCGGCAACCCCTCGCACTTCGTCCCCTCCCGCTCATATAGATAGGGAATCGCATCGAGGCGGAAGCCGTCCACACCGAGGTCGAGCCAGTAGGCTGCGATGTAGAGCATCGCCTGCTGCACCGCTGGGTTATCGTAGTTGAGGTCGGGCTGCTGCGGGTAGAAGCGATGCCAGTAGTATTGCTGCGAGCCCTCGTCCCAGGCCCAGTTGCTGGTCTGGGTGTCCTTGAACACAATCCCTGCATCCTTGTACTTGTTGGGGTCGTCGCTCCACACATACCAATCGCGGTAAGGATTGTCACGGCTGCGGCGCGACTGCACGAACCATTCGTGCTGGTCGCTGCTGTGGTTCAGCACCAGGTCGGCAATGATGCGGAGACCGCGCCGGTGCGCCGCGTTCACCAGCCGCTTGAGATCGTCAATTGTGCCATACTCTGGCAGCAGCTTGCGGTAGTCGCGCACATCGTAGCCGTCGTCCACCAGCGGCGAGTCACAAATCGGCAGCAGCCAGATGCAGTCCACCCCCAGTTCCTTGATATAATCGAGCCGCGCAATCACCCCCGCCAGGTCGCCCTGCCCGTCGCCGTTCGCATCGTAGAAGGCGCGCACGTATAGCTCGTAGAAGATAGCGTTGAAGTACCAGGGAGGCGCGGGCAGCGGCGGCTGTGGTTGGTAGGTCATGGCAGTTGCTCCTCTTTTCAGTGTTGGCGGCAACCCGCCGCGCTGAGATGGGTGTCGGTCAGATATTATAACCGAGTAGAGCAAACCTGAACCACCTGCCGCCAGGAAGTGGTATAATGCAAGGACACAAAGCGCGGTTGCATAATCGCTAATTGCAAAAAGGAGCGCGGGAGCATGGCAAGAGTAAGCATCGTGGGGCTGGGGCTAATTGGCGGCTCGATTGGGCTGGCGCTGCGCCAGTGGATGACCACGCCCGATGGCCGCAAGAACAGCTTCGAGCTAATCGGCTACGACAAGGATGGCGAGAAGGCGAACATGGCGGCGCGAATGGGCGTGGTTGCCACCGTCTCCCGCGATTTTGGTGGGGCGGTGCGCAACGCCGATATGGTCATCATCTGCACGCCCGCGCTGGCAGTGCGCGAGGTACTAACCGCGCTTGCGCCAGTAGTCAGCAGCGGCGCGGTGGTCACCGATACCACCAGCACCAAGCAGCAGGTGTTGCAGTGGGCTGATGAGTTGCTACCCAATAATATCCACTTCGTCGGCGGCCACCCGATGGCGGGTGGCACCGGCGGGCTGGGCGATGCCCGCAACAATCTGTTCACTGGCGCAACCTATGCCATCTGCCCCTCGATGCGGGCCAGCGAGACTGCCATCGAGCAGGTCATCATGCTGGTGCGCATGGTGGGGGCCAGTCCGCTGTTCATTGACCCGCTTGAGCATGATGCAGCGGTGGCGGCGGTCAGCCATATGCCCTTCACCCTGGCGGCGACGCTGGCGAAGGTAACGATGGACAGCGACGGCTGGTCGGAGATGGGCAAGCTGGCGGCCACTGCTTACCGCGAGATGACCCGCCTGGCCGAAGGTGATCCGATTATGCACCGCGATATCCTGCTCAGTAACAAGCAGGCGGTGGTTAGCTGGCTCGACCGCTATGTTGCGCTGCTGTTCGATATGCGCGAACTAATCAAGTCAGCAGACCCGAACAACCCGAACAGCGAGGCGGCCAAGCGCATCGAGCAGTTCTTCACCGCGGCGCGGGACGAGCGCGAGAAGTGGCTGAACGAGCGCAGTGGCGGCAACCGCGCGCTGGAGAGCGAGCTGCAGAACATCAACATGGGTAACGTACTCAGTCGCGGCATCCTGGGCGGCTTCGGGCGCAAGCCCCAGGGCAAATGAAACTGCAACGCATCCTGGTGGTCAAGCTGGCCGATGTTGGCGACCTGCTGATGATTAGCCCAGCCTTGACCGCGCTGCGCCGCGCCCACCCCGATGCATGGATTGATGTGCTAGCCCCACCAAAGGCGGCGGCCACCCTGGCCGCCTTGCCGCATATTGATGGCAGTCTGCTGTTTGACAAATTTGGCTTCGACCGCCCCGCTGCGTTGCTCAACCCACGCCGCTGGGCCGAGGGCCTCAGCTTCGCCCGCCAACTCCGCGCCGCCCGTTACGATGCGGTTGCGGTGATGCACCACCTGACCACCCGCTTCGGCGGGTGGAAGTTCGCCGCCCTGGCCCTGGTGAGCGGGGCAAAAATTCGCGCCGGGCTGGACAACGGGCGCGGCTGGTTCCTCACTCATCGCTACCTCGATGCGGGCTTCGGCGCGTTGCACGAGGCGGCCTACTGGCAGCAGGTGGCCGTACTGCTCGGCGCTGACCCCACCCCCTTGCCCCTCGCTTTCACCCCAGGTTTGGCCGATATAGAACGCGCAGGCGAATTGCTCCGCCCGCTGCTGAATATCGGCGGCCCGCTGGTGGCAATCCACCCTGGCACTGGCGGGTATGCCCCGGCGCGGCGCTGGCCCGCTGGCTACTTTGCGCAACTGGCGCGGCGGCTGCACGATGCGCTCGACGCCCGCATCGTCATCGTCGGTGGGGCGGATGTAAGCCAGTGGGCAACGCGCATTATCGAGAGCGCCGCGCTGGTGGGCGACCCACGCACCCTGAACCTGAGCGAGCAAACCACCCTGGGTGAGCTTGGCGCAGTGCTGGCCCGCTGTAACCTCTACATCGGCAGCGACAGTGGCCCGCTGCACATTGCCACCACCAGCGGCGTGCCGGTGCTGGGCATCTACGGGCCGAGCAACCATCGCGCCTGGGGGCCATACGTGCCGGGCGGCGCGGCAACCGAGTTTGACGCCCTAACCGTCATGCCGCAGGATTGGCCGCAACCGGCAGGCCATGCGATGCTGCGTCAGTCGTTGGCCTGCAGCCCCTGCCTCTACCGCGAACACGCGGTCGGGCTACGCAATGGCTGCCCGCCGCGCGAGTGCCTTGACATGCTAACACCGGATGCGGCATTCGCGGCGGCACGGCTGATGCTGGCTGGAAGGTTATTTCTTCGCCCTCCTGTTTAGCTGGCGGGCGGTGTCCCAGGCCACCGCCGCCGAGGCGACGGCCAAGACGATGCCGAAATCCACCACCAACGGCGCGTTGAGGAGGAGGCCGACCACCCAGGTGAAGGCGAACACAATTGAGGCTGAGTTCGCCGCCCGCGAGAGACGAAACTGGCGCTGCGGGTCGCCTGCAGCCCATGCCCGCCCCGCGAATACCGCTCCAACCGCCAGGACTATTACAGCAACAATGACGATAACTGGCTCCATCACTCTTTCTCCTATACAATAATGATGCTTTATTATACCGCAGATGGCAAGCCAGAAGTGTTTCTTGACAAGCCCTAACCCATATTGTATAATACCGCGTGTCCTGAGCCGCAACGCTCAGGTGGCAATCAGCTTGCGCATCGTAACCACTGTGCGAGAGAGTACCAGCAACACAGGCCCACGTAGCTCAGTCGGTAGAGCACATTCTTGGTAAGAATGAGGTCATGAGTTCGAGTCTCATCGTGGGCTCCAGTTCTGGTTGCACTCAGCCAAACAGGCTGGGTGAGGATTGAAACAAATAAAGCCACACGAGTTGAATGCGTTGCCCTACCATAAGTGTGGGGCAATTCTTTACGAACCTACAACACCCCCTAGAGGGGGGCTGACAATACCCCTCCCCCTTTAGGGGAGGCTGGGTGGGGGAGTGGGTCACACAGCAAGCACCCACCCCAGCCCCTCCCAGCGGGAGGGGAGATTACACTAGAGGAGAATGCAAACCAATGGCAAAGCAGAAGTTTGAGCGCACCAAGCCCCACGTCAACGTCGGCACCATCGGCCATGTTGACCATGGTAAGACTACCCTCACCGCCGCGATTACCAAGACCCTCGGCATGAACGGCAAAGCTAAGTTCCGCAGCTTCGACAGCATTGACAATGCTCCCGAAGAGCGCGAGCGCGGCATCACCATCGCCATCGCTCATGTCGAGTACGAGACCGACAAGCGCCACTATGCTCATGTGGACTGCCCCGGCCACGCTGACTACATCAAGAACATGATTACCGGAGCAGCCCAGATGGACGGCGCCATCCTGGTGGTTTCTGCCCCTGATGGTCCTATGCCTCAGACCCGCGAGCACATCCTGCTCGCCCGCCAGGTCGAAGTCCCGGCCATGGTCGTCTTCCTCAACAAGGTGGACATGATGGAGGATGAAGAACTGCTCGAACTGGTGGAACTGGAAGTGCGCGAGTTGCTCAACAAGTACAACTTCCCTGGCGATGACACACCCATCATCCGCGGCAGCGCCTTGCAGGCATTGGAGAGCACAAGCAAGAACACCAGCGACCCCGAGTATCAGCCGATCCTGGCCTTGATGCAGGCGGTGGACGACTACATCCCCACCCCAGAGCGAGCGATAGACAAGCCGTTCCTGCTGCCAATCGAAGATGTGTTCGGCATCAAGGGACGAGGCACGGTGGTGACCGGGCGGATGGAGCGCGGGGTGGTCAAAGTCGGCGATGAAGCGGAGATAATCGGGATGAAGGAAGAGACGCGCCGGACGGTGGTCACTGGGGTAGAGATGTTCCAGAAGACGTTGGACCAGGGCCAAGCAGGGGACAACCTGGGCTGCCTGCTGCGGGGCGTAGAGCGCGTTGACGTAGAGCGGGGGCAGGTGCTAGCCAAGCCAGGGAGTGTGAAGCCGCACACGCACTTCATGGCCGAGGTGTACGTGCTATCGCGGGACGAGGGGGGGCGGCACACGCCGTTCTTCAACGGCTACCGACCGCAGTTCTACATCCGCACCACAGATGTGACGGGCGCAATCAAGCTGCCTGAAGGGATGGAGATGGTNGTGCCAGGGGACAACGTGCAGATGGACGTGACGTTGATCGTGCCAGTGGCGCTAGAGGTAGGGCTGCGGTTCGCCATCCGCGAGGGCGGGCGCACGGTTGGCGCTGGCGCGGTTACCAAAATCATTGACTGATTAGTAGGGCGCAATTCGTGCGCCCTTAGCGGTGTCATACAGGGGTACGATTTATCACGCCCCTGCCCAAAGGAGCAACGAACATGGCAAAGAAAGCAGACCGCCTGCTGGTCAAGATGCGCAGCACTGAGAGCGGCCATATGTACTACACGCAGAAGAACAAACGGAACGACCCGCAGCGGCTTGAACTGAAGAAGTTCGACCCCCTGCTCCGCCGCCGCGTCATCTACCGCGAAACCAAGTAGCTAGACGAGCGGTAAAGTGGATCTACCCCTCCCCAAAGGGGGAGGCTGGGTGGGGGAGCTCATCGCTTCATCATCGCCCTTGCTTTACCAGCACTCTAGCCAACAATGCCGTGCCCTGCCGAATTATGGCAGGGCGCATTTGTTTGTTGCCTACTGGCGGCTCAACCGCCCGATTTGGCTATATCAAGCAGCTTCTGCACCTGATCCTTGAATGATTTAGCCGCACTGTCGTACTTCGTAAGGGCGTCGCGCAACTCAGGAGTATAGAGCTTGTTTGGGTCAATCTGGTCGCGCTCGGCTTGCGCCAGGTTCAACTGATTACGAGCAGCATCAAGCTGGTTTGCGCCCGCCGCAATCACGGTCTTGAGTGGTGAGCCTTTGCCCGCCTCGTTCGCCATCTGCTTGCCGCCTTCGCTCACGCTGGTGGCTGCGGCGGTGAGCGAGGTCGCCATGTTTAGCATATGCGGCGCGGCGGCCAAGTCTGGGCCGTAAGTTGGCAGCCAACCCAGGTAGGGCAGCACCGGCGTGACGAAGCGCAGCTCGTTCTTGGCCGCCTCGAACTCCTGATTTGCTTTGCTGAAGTTCTGGCTGGCCTGGTCGAAGTCCTGCACTTGCAGCGACTGTGGGTTGTTCAACTTGTTGGTAATCGTAATCGTTTCGGATGAGCTAAGGTCATAGCCCGCTTGCAGGTGGGGATAAGCCCGCTGGAAGCTGAGGTAGGCGTAGTAGCCATAGCCCGCCGCTCCTAGTAGCAGAATGAGCAGCAGCCCGAGCCAGAAGCCGCAGCCGAGACCGCAGCCGCGTCGCGGTTCGGGCGGCGCGCCACCATAATAGTTGTAGCTCACTTCGCCCTCCCTGCCGCAATGTAGTTATTGTAGAGTTTTTCCTTCTCCGCCTCGCTGGTAGCGTCGAGTGCCTTGAGTTTGGGCTGGCGGTCAATGCCTTGATTCCAGAGGTCAATGTTGTCGTGGTCAACGCCCTGGCGCAGGTCACTAACGTAGGCGCGGTACTCCTGCCAGTATTGCAAGATCGCCTTATGATATGCGACGGCACGAGGCGGCGGCTTCAGTGCCTGCAGCGCGAGCGTGTTGCTGTCAATTACCGTCACCAACTGGTCAGCGGCGGGAACGATGCTATCCTTGTGCTGTTTGTACTCATCGAAAGTGTCGTAGGCGCGGGTTTTGGCGGCGTAGTTGTTGAAGGCATCGGCGATCGGGTTAGTCAGCGCGATGCTGCTGTTCCAGTATTGCACCACTGCCGAATATTCGGCAATCTCCGCCGACAGGGTGGGCGTGGGGTGGAGGGTCGGCGGCGTGTCAGTCGAGGGCGAAAGCGGTGGGGTAACGGTCAATGCTGAGGCGATGCCGCTAGCAGGTTGACCGATAATGATCTGGTGGGTCGTCTCCACCGAGTCGCAGCCGAGCATGAGCAAAGCGAGGCCAAGCAGCAGGAGGTAGCGATTGGTTGATAGCAAACGGATTCGCACCATAGGGGACGGCTCACCTTCGGCGTAAGGATGCTCAGGCTGTAACCTTTACGATAGTGCCAGCGTATCAATAGAGGGAATCACACGGCTGCACTGGTTCATGGCAGGGGCGTGTGGCGCACGCCCCAGCTGCGGTTCGCCCTAATGATTGCCGCTGCAACAGCGTTATGGTACAATAAGCCTGCCCGTTTCGTCAAGAAGGAAGCGGCCAAATGGCACTTTCAGTGGGCGTATCTTCATCCGCGCC
>QHBQ01000381.1 GCA_003243865.1 Candidatus Chloroheliales bacterium
GAGCGACCCCAGGAACACTACGACTGGCTGCGCCACCATTTGCTGCGGCACGATGGCGACGGCTGGTGGCTGGCCGAGGATGAGCGCGGCACGGTGCTGGGCTGGAGCAGCGCGGTGCTGCGCGAGGCGACCTGGTTCCTCAGCGGCTTCTGGGTCAGGCCCGAGGCGCAGGGGCTGGGCATTGGCCGCAACCTGTTGCAGCACGCGCTGGAGTACGGGCGCGGCCATTACCGCGTCCACTTTGTCTACGCCAGCGACGACCCTCGCGCCCTGGCCCTCTACCAGCGCTTCGGGATGGTGGCACGCTTTCCTGTCTGGAGCATCTCAGGCAATCCGGCGGGGCTGGCCGACTACCATTTGCCCGCCGACATCGTGGCGCAGCCGTTCAGTGCGGCAACCGCCAGTGCCCGGCAGGCGCGGCTGGCGCTCGATGAACTTGACCTGCGGGTGCGGGGCGCACGGCGAGCCGCCGACCATAGTCTATGGCTCGGCTACGTTGGCAGTGGCAGCTTCAGCGGGCAGCTATACTGGCGCGGCAGCCAGCCAATCGGCTACTACTATATGAGCAACTGGGGGATGCTGGGGCCGGTGGTTGCCACCGAAGTGGGCGATTTTCTGCCCCTGCTCAAGCATGGGCTGGCCGAGGCAGCGCGGCACGGCTTTGGCTACCTGCACTGCGACCTGCCCAGCATCAATGCGGAGGCGGTGCGGCTGCTGCTCGATCTGCGCTGGCGCATCAACAACGGCCACAGCTTCTTTCTCAGTAGCGGCCCGCTGGGGATGATGGACAGATACATCCCCAGTGGGGCAACCTTGTTTTAATCGGATGCAGGGGCGGATGGCACACGCCCTAGCGAGAAGAAAGGGAGAGCAGATGTTGAGGAGTAGAGGGATATGGCTAGCGACTTTTGCCCTGCTGATAATTATGCTTGGCCTGATGGGGCTGACCCATGCGGGAGCGACCGCTAGCGTCAAAGCAGTGGCGCGGCCCGCCGAGGCGCAGCGCTGGTACGACTACGCCCCTGACTTCCAGGCAGTGGCCTTCAGTGGTGATGGCAGAGGCTGGGCGGTCGGCACCGGCGGTAGTATCTACCGCTACGATGGCACTACCTGGAGCAACTATCCCAGCCCCACCAGCGAGCAACTGGGCAGCGTCACCACCACCTCCAACAGCGAGGCGTGGGCGGTGGGTGGTGATGGCATCATCCTGCATTTCAGCGCCGGGCAGTGGCTGACTGCCACCAGCCCGGTTACCGGCTATCTCACCACCGTCCGCTTTGCCGCCCCCACCGATGGCTGGACAATGGGCTACAACGGTGCCGCCGCGCACTGGGATGGCAACAGTTGGACAGTGGCTCATCTGACCAACCTGAACGTTTACGCCATAGATTTCCTTAGCCCGACCGAGGGCTGGGCGGCGGGCGACACCACCTTGCACTATAATGGCTCGACCTGGACGGTCAACCACGATATTGATACGAACCGCCTGTTCGGTGTATCGGTGGTAAGCCCCAGCGACGCCTGGGGCGCGGCGCAGGATGGCAATATGTGGCACTGGAACGGCACGCAGTGGAGCGCGGTGATGGTCAGCGCGCCAGCCGAGTTCGATGCGGTGCGGATGGTCAGTGCGAACGACGGCTGGGCGGTGGGCGGCCACCACTTCGCAGTCACCAACAGCAGCTTTATCTACCACTACGACGGCGTCAGTTGGACCACTGTGACCGACCCGGCGGTGCGGGCGCTGATTGGACTCGCCTGCGCCGATGCCAGCCACTGCACTGCGGTCGGCGATCATGGCACCATCCTGCAGAGCAGCGGCCTGACTTGGAGTGCCTATCGCTACCTGCCCGACATCGCCGCGATGAGCGGGGTGAGCGCGGCGGACGCGCAACACGCCCTGGCAGTCGGCTACTATACCGGCGCGGACAGTTTCTACTACGCCAGCGCCTATCAATGGGACGGCAGCAACTGGCAGCGCACCCTCAGTCGTGGGCCAAACTTCCGCCTGTTCAGCGTCAAGATGCTCAATCCCGCCGAGGCGTGGGCGGGCGGTAGCGATGGCGTGTTCATGCACTGGACGGCTGGCACTTGGACGCCGCTAACTACAACTGTCAGAGCCGATGTCTACGGCATGGACATCAGTGGCAATATCGGCTGGGCAGTGGGTATGACCGGCACGATCTGGCTATACAGTGGCGGCAGTTGGGCTGGTACTGCCTACTCGCCCACCGGCCAGATTCCCCTCAACGGCGTGAGCATAGTGAGCGCCAACGATGTATGGGCCGTGGGCAACAATGGCGTCGCCGCCCACTGGAACGGCAGCGGCTGGAGCCTGGTCAACACCCCCGGTGGGCAGAACCTGCATGCAGTCAGAATGCTGGCGAGCAACGACGGCTGGGCGGTGGGCGATAGCGGCACCATCCTGCACTACGATGGCACCGCCTGGAACCCCTATACCAGCCCTACCACTTCGCCCCTCTACAGTGTGGGCTTCACCAGCGCGAACGAAGGCTGGGCGGGCGGTAACGGCTTTTTCCTGCACTACCTGAACGGCGCTTGGGCGCAACAGACAGCGCCCAACATCGGGCAACTCAACAGCATTGATATGGTGACCAGCACGGCGGGATTTGCGGTCGGCGCATCCAACTTCGGCGAGTTCCTCATCTACGGCGCGACCCAGTGTCCCGATAGCGGCAACTGCCCGACTCCAACACCTGGTGGCCCAACCAACACGCCCGTGCTGACCAGCACTCCCGGCGGGCCAACCAACACGCCGATAGCGCCAACCGTGACGCCCACCGACTGCCCCAATCCCTTCGTGGACATCAACGGCAACGTCTTCTACTATGCCATCCACTACCTTTATTGTCGCGGCGTGGTTAATGGCACTGACCCCACCCACTACTCCCCCGCTGGCACTTCCACTCGCGCCCAGTTCGCCAAGGTGGTGGTGCTCGGCTTCGGCTTGCCGCTCTACACTCCGCCCATCGGCCCTGACTTCACCGATGTGCCTAACACCTACTACGCTTATACCTACATTGAGACTGGCTACCATGCGGGCATCCTCAGCGGCTTCGACGCGAATGGCTGCGCCGCGCATGGCGCTACCTACCCTTGCTACCTACCCAACATTCCGATTACCCGCGCCCAGCTTACCAAGCTGGTGGTCAACGCCGCCCACTACCCACTCTTTACCCCCACCGGTGGCGGGCAGACCTTCAGCGATGTGCCGAACACCAACATCTTTTACCTCAGCATCGAGACGGCGCACAACAAGGGGGTGATAAATGGCTACCCCGATGGTACCTTCAGGCCCAACAACAACATCCGCCGCGACGAGATGGCCCAAATCGTCTACAAGGGGGTTACTACGCCTTGAGGAGATTAAGGGGGGAATGGTGTTCAACTGGGATATGATGTTCAACTGGAACCTAGCGACGCTGCTCGAAATTGCCGTTCGCACCACAATCGTTTACGTCTTCCTACTGGTGGCGTTGAGGTTGAGCGGCAGGCGCGAACTGGGCCAACTCACCCTCTTCGACCTCGTGCTGGTGCTGGTGTTGTCCAACGCAGTGCAGAACGCGATGACTGGTCCCGACACTTCAGTTACCGGGGGCATTGTCGCGGCGCTCACTCTGCTGCTGCTCGACGTGCTCATCTCGCTTGTCCGCAGCCGCAGCCCTGCGCTGGAAACGCTGCTGGAGGGCACGCCCACGCTGCTGGTGCATAACGGCCAGTTCATTCCCGAACACCTGCGTCGCGAACGCATCAGCGAGGCGGAGGTGGAGCAAGCGCTGCGCGAACACGGGGTTGGCGCCCTGAGCGAGTGTCAGGCGGCGGTGCTGGAGGCCGACGGCTCAATCAGCGTCATCACCGATGGCAAACAGACCCGCACCCCAGCGATAGCCAGTCGTCGCCGTCGCCGCTTCATGCAGCGCCACGGTTGATGATTGTAGGTTGTAGATTGCAGATTGTAGATTAAGGGCTGCAGAAAGAGGGCGCATCTTCGGATGCGCCCTCCCTCTTTAATCCTTAATCTTTAATCCCCTCAGGGCCGGTGGATGATGCCCTCGTAGACGATTTGGGCCATCTCGTCGCGACGGATGTTGTTGTTAGGCCTGAAGGTGCCATCGGGATA
>QHBQ01000185.1 GCA_003243865.1 Candidatus Chloroheliales bacterium
GAAGTGCGCATCGTGCGATTGTAAGAGATGCTCTCGTAATCAGACACGGAGAATGAAATGAGCCAAGCAACCATCGAAAGGTCCGCGCCGCAGCAGGCGCAACCACAAACCACCTTGACCCCGGCCCATCGCCGCCACATCCTTGACCTCGACGATTTTAGCAAGGAAGAGATCGAACTTGTGCTGGACACGACTGTAGCGATGAAGGAGATCCTCGGTCGCCCGATCAAGAAGGTGCCGACCCTGCGTGGCAAGACGGTGGTCAACGCCTTCTACGAGAACAGCACCCGCACCCGCATCTCCTTTGAGCTAGCCGCCAAGAACCTGAGCGCCGATGTGGTCAACTTCACCGCCAGCAGCAGCAGCGTGAGCAAGGGCGAGTCGCTGGTGGATACCATTCGCACCCTCGAAGCGCTCGGCGCAGACATAATCGTGATGCGCCACAGCGAGTCGGGCGCGCCCTACCTCGCGGCGCAGCACTTTCGTGGCAGCATCCTTAATGGCGGCGACGGCACCCATGCCCACCCTACCCAGGCGCTACTCGATATGTTCACGATGCGCGAACGGCTCGGCAACATTGCTGGGCGCAAGGTAGTCATCCTCGGCGACATATTTCACAGCCGCGTCGCCCGCAGCAACGTCTGGGGTTTGGTGAGGATGGGCGCGGAAGTGGTCCTCTGCGGTCCGCCCACCCTGCTGCCGTTCAAGCGCGGCGCGTTCGAGTGGGGCGCAACCGCCGACAACCGCGTGACCGTCACGGTCGAACACAACATCGAGCGGGCGCTGAAAAACGCCGATGTAATCATGGCGCTGCGAATGCAGAAGGAGCGACAGCAGGGCGGCCTGCTGCCCAGCATCCGCGAGTACGTCAACCTCTACGGCCTGAGCGCTGTCCGCGTCGCCCTCGCCCGCCCCGACGCGCTGATCATGCACCCCGGCCCGATGAACGAGGGGGTCGAGATCATGAGCGATGTCGCCTACAGCCGCCAGTCGGTGATCGAGGAGCAAGTCACCAACGGCGTCGCGGTGCGCATGGCCCTGCTCTACCTGATCGCGGGCGGAGCGTAACGGCAGGCATGAGGCATGAGGCATGAGTAGCAAAACCCCTCCCCCAGCGGGGGAGGTTGGGTGGGGGAGAATGGTGAAGCGCACGGATGCCCACCGCAACTACGGCGCTGGCCCAACGTTCCCCATCCCCCCAGCACCGGAAGCTAAGGGAGGGAGAATACGGACTCCTTCCCCAGTGGGGGAGGCTGGGTGGGGGAGAATGGTGAAGCGCACGGATGCCCACCGCAACTACGGCGCTGGCCCAACATTTTTCTCCTCCC
Source organism: Candidatus Chloroheliales bacterium (assembly GCA_003243865.1). Next base: position 1,329 of record QHBQ01000185.1, read on the forward strand.
GCAGCGGGGGAGGTTGGGTGGGGGAGAATGGTGAAGCGCACGGATGCCGATTGAAACCGACTAACTAGATAAACAAGGAGCAAAAATGGCAACATTCAGCGCCAACGGTCATCATGACCACAGCACGATACTGATCAAGGGTGGGCGTATCATTGACCCCGCCAACGGCATTGACGAAGTTGGCGATCTGCTGATAGATGGCGGCAAGGTGGCCGCCGTTGGCAGCGTGGACGCGCCCGCCAACGCAACGGTGATTGACGCCCGCGGCAAGGTGGTCGCCCCCGGCTTCATTGACCTGCACTGCCACCTGCGTGAGCCAGGGCAGGAGGAGAAGGAGACCATCGCCAGCGGTACCGCAGCGGCGGCGCGGGGCGGCTTCACCGCCGTCTGCGCGATGCCCAACACCACGCCAGCGATTGATGATCGCAGCGCGGTGGAGTACGTGACCCAGGTGGCGAAGGCCCAGGGCATGGTGCGCGTCTACCCCATCGGTGCGATTACGAAGGGGCGCAAGGGTGAGGAACTGGCCGAGTTTGCCGATATGCACGCCGCAGGCGCGGTCGGCTTCAGCGACGACGGCGCATGCGTGATGAACAGCAGCCTGATGCGCAACGCCCTGCAATACGCCTCGATGCTCGATCTGCCGGTTATCTCCCATTGCGAGGACAGCAAGCTGACCGCAGGCGCGGCGATGAACGAGGGGCCGGTGAGCAACGCGCTGGGGCTGAAGGGCTGGCCCAACGCCGCCGAGGAGGTGATCGTCGCCCGCGAGATCGCGCTGGCGCGGCTGACTGGCGGGCGTGTCCACCTTGCCCACCTCAGCACCGCTGGCAGCGTCGCGCTGCTTCGCGCCGCGCTGGCCGAGGGCCTGGCGGTCACTGCCGAGGCCACCCCCCATCACCTGACCATGACTGACGAGTGGGTGGCCGGTCGCAAGTTGCTCGCCGGGCAGCCGGTCGCCCAGGCGGCGACCCCGATCTACACCTTCGCTACGAGCGCGGCGCCGAAAGCGGCGGAACTCGACACTGCTCCGACACCGAAGCCGATGCCACATAGTATGCCGATCGAACATCTCTTTCCCTACGACACCAACACCAAGGTCAACCCCCCGCTGCGGGCCGAGGCCGACCGCCTTGTGCTAGTCGCAGCAGTGGCCGACGGCACGATTACGGCGATCGCCACCGACCATGCGCCGCACACCGTGGTGGACAAGCAGGAGGAGTACGGCTACGCCGCCTTCGGCATCAGCGGGCTGGAGACCGCCTTCGGCGCGCTGATGGCGCTGGTGCATAGCGGCGCGCTCGACCTGCCCACCCTGATTGCCCGCCTCACCATCGGCCCCGCCCGCGCCTTCAACCTGCCAGGCGGCAGCCTCAGCGTGGATGCGCCCGCCGATATCGTCATCCTCGACCCAGACGCGGAGTGGACGGTTGACCCCACCGCCTTCGCCTCGCACGGGCAGAACACCCCGCTGGCGGGCGTGACTCTGCGCGGCAAAGTGGTGGCGACGATTGTGGGTGGGCAGCTGGTGTATAGTTGTTCCTAGACACAAGATAAAGGGAGGGGGTACAGGTCAAACCTGCACCCCCTTCTCTATAACTGCTACTTTCTCGGTTTGCTTGGATGTTCCACCAGGTCGTAGACAGCCCCTAGCGAGTTGTTTTCAACGTCTATATTGTTTGCGTTAGGTATACCAGCAGCCGCCAGGTCGCTACGCACGACGTTTGCAGTAACGTCAAGGTAGTACACTTGTGCGTTCGCGGTGATCGCTGGCAGTTCGCTTGTATTCACCCATGCGCGTGTATAAAACACGCCCTTGAGTTCAAGACCAGGAAAATCGTGCGTTAGCTGGGAGAATCGACCCTCAAGTTCGAGCTGTGGTATTGGGTCTACACCTTTAGCAATCAGTTCGCCAGGCTGGTGTGGACCAAAGCCCATCGTCTCAAACGTTGTATATGGTGTGTTAGGATCGGACCTCGTCGCGCGCACGAAGGACTGGGCGATGCTCAAGCCGTGCGCCTGGGCAAAACTGCGGAACTGGTCTACTGGCAGATAGGGGCTGAAGTAGATGTAAACCTCCGCTTGCCCGCTCTGCTTCGCTACCTGAGCAATCAACTTCCGGTTCGCTTCCATATAACTGCGAACTCCATCGTCGGTCTGGACCTTGTAGCTTATCATAGCGTATATGTCTCCGGGACCAATCTTTTTGCCACCATTATAGATGACCGCGCCATTCATGTTCTTTAGCGCAACGTAGTTCCACGTCCCGAAGTCGGCATTGTGTACCACCTCATCAGGTACATCTTCTTTGCTACCATTGGCTTGTGGCTGAATGGTTGGCTGCAACTGCGCGGCCTGACCTTGGGCAGCAGGCGACGATGTGTCGCAGCCAGCCAGCCCAAGCATCATTATGGCGATCAGCAGCAGCGCGACGCTGGTTGACGCTCGATGTAGCGAAAACTGTGGTTTCATAACTAACCTCCTTATGCGCTAGATTCCGAAAGACTATCCAGCCTGGGTTGGCTTACCCTGCCTCTGATTGTTCGTACTCCGCTTATCCTTAACGAACAGGCGTTGGTGTGAACGTAGGCATCGGCACCTGGTCGGATGTTTGCTTGTTAGTATGATCGGTTCTGCTGGAGGCACCAGGTGTAGGTGGCGGACACCAGGTGACGTAGCGGTTATCGGCATCGGCGTTGAGGCAGAACTTGTTCATCGAATCGCGCCATGGCGGTCCGAAAGGCTGCTGACTCGTATCCATATGGTAGTTGTCTATGGTAGTGCGGTGCGCACCACTATAGGTTCCGCTCTGATGCCATGTCGCTCTAACATGGTAGGCATGACCAGCATACAATTGCTCGTCAATACGCCCGCCATTGAAAACTCTCATCTCAGCCATATCGCTAGACTGACATCCTGACTTCACAGGAGCTCGGTAGGCAGGCAGATCTGTATCTACGTTATTGTTATCCCACTGCCCAGTTGAGCAGATGTTCTCGTTCTGCCAACCGTCAAACACGTGGAGTACAATGGCTGGCTTCCAGTCACCGCCACTCATGGGGAACTCATTGGCGATCAACCAGTCTATCGAATCCTGAGTCCACACCACCTTCTCAGCGTTCGCCCGATATCCATCAGAACCATCAAGCGTACCAACCATGTAGCCGCCTGGGATGATTGGGTCTCTGGTAAAGAAGAAGTCATAGTTGTTGGAACCTTCATACTCTCCACGCTGGTACTGGTTACGGCAGCAATGGCCGTATACCCCGTTGTATGGGCCATTCGAGGCGATATAGAGGGCATAAGCAATCTGCCCACGAGTAGCAGGGTCGTTGGGTTTGAAGCATGGGAGATCAGGTGACTGTTCGCATCCAGGTTGGCCCGGGCCGATTATGCCACCGAGGATTGTGCCAGCCTGCATATTCTCCTGGATGTATGTATAGGCCCAGTGATTGGGTGGCACATCGTAGAAGATTTGATTGGGTGCCGGTTGAGTAAGGCCCGCAGCTACTGCTATCAGTTTAGCCATCTCTGCCCGACTGATATTGCCGTTTGGTTTGAAGCAAGGAAAGGAATTGCCACAGGTGTCCTGAGAGTAACCAGAGATTGCGCCTTTGGCGTAGCCTATTTCGATGGAATCGTGGAAAATGCTGTTTGCTATATCAGTGAAGTGGTACAAAGGTGAAGTTGGTGTGTTCGTAGGAATAATATAATGCCAGCGGAATGGGCCATCCAGCATTTGGGTATATTCCCCACGCCTCACAGCCTGATTAGGGTAGAAGTTGCCGTCGGGAAAGCCCTTGATGTAGCCATCGCAGGCCATATAGGTTACTGCCTCATAATACTGGTTGTCACTTTGAACATCGGGGAAGGTTGGACACGCGTTGGGGACGGGTATGATGTCCCTACCAGTAGGGGAGGATTGGGGTTCGCTTGACATCGGTGGCAAATACCCTGGCGCAGCAGGCTACGCCTGCTGCGCATGAGAGGCAGCCACCCAAATGCTACCTAGCACAGCAATTGTGAAGAGGAAAGGTATAGCGCGACCTAGCATAGACTTCATAGCTGTTCCCCCTTTTACAACATTGGTGTGAGAGCCACAGTTGTAATATATGGGTACGGTGGTAATTATAACATACAATCCTATTAATTGCAATAGCTGAGAACTGGTCATAAATACTGAGTACGAATCAGGCTGTTCCTGTGGTGCTGAGGTCGGTACCGCCCGCACAGCGCTCTAGGTCGTCGGACTGTTCCTGCCCATACTTGAGTGTGGGATTTATGACCAGTTCTCAACATATTTTTTACTCCATCAGCCTTATGCCGCCCCGCCGTGCCTATCTTGAATAATCCCTACAATTTGGTATAATTGGAGCAGACAGATAGCTTGCCGACGCGCAGCCAGACTGCGCGTTGTTCGTTATGATGGCAAGGTATATAATACTCACAGAGTTTTGAGTGGCAAGGTTGGTGGATACCCCGTAGGGCGGGTGGCGCACGCCCTGCTGGTTTACCGAAGCATAGGAGAGCAATGTTCGTATTGACAACCATCCTCGCGGTGCGGCGCGGCAAGCATACCGCCATGGCTGGCGACGGCCAGGTGACGCTCGGCGAGATCGCGATGAAGCACAAAGCGAAGAAGATTCGCACCCTCTACGATGACAAGGTGATGGCTGGCTTTGCCGGGGCAGTCGCCGACGCGCTGACCCTGTTCGAGAAGTTCGAGGCCCAGCTTGAGCAGTATCGCGGCAACCTGCGCAAGGCGGCGGTGGAGTTGGGCAAGGAGTGGCGCACCGACAAGTTCCTCCGCCGCCTCGAGGCGCAACTGGTAATTGCCGACGCCCACAACCTGCTCGTCCTCAGCGGCGACGGCGATATTATCGAACCCGACGATGACGTAGTCGCGATTGGCAGCGGCGGGCCGTTTGCCCAGGCCGCCGCCGGCGCGCTCTTGCAGTACACCACAATGAGCGCCGAGGAGGTCGCCCGCGCCGCAATGCTGATTGCCGCGCGAATGTGCATCTTCACCAACGACCAGATTACCATGCACATTGTCAGCAGCGAGGAAGACGCGCAACCCACCGTCGAAACCGACCTGCCGCTGCCCGACAGCGGCGCAATCACCGACCACGCTGATGGTGACGATGACGATGATGACGGCGATGACGAAACCGATGAGAAGGACGAAGCCAATGGAGAACACTAACCCCACCGCCAACGAACAAAACATCTCCGCCTCACTCACCCCGCGTCAAGTGGTCGAGTTGCTGGACAAGTACATTGTGGGCCAGAGCGAGGCGAAGCGGGCGGTTGCCATTGCCCTGCGCAACCGCTACCGCCGCCAGCGCCTGACCAACGAGATGCGCGACGAGGTCAGCCCCAAGAACATCCTGATGATCGGACCGACTGGCGTGGGCAAGACCGAGATCGCCCGCCGCGTTGCCAAGCTGATTGACGCGCCCTTCCTCAAGATCGAAGCGACCAAGTTTACCGAGGCCGGCTATGTGGGCCGCGATGTGGATAGCATCATCCGCGACATCACCGA
>QHBQ01000229.1 GCA_003243865.1 Candidatus Chloroheliales bacterium
CAGAACTTCTTTCTCGCCAACGGCGGGATGAGTCACGCCCCTACAGCGCTGTGGCTTCGTAGGGGCGTGATTACATCACGCTCTGCTGAAGCGCCGCTATGCGCTCAGTGCCTGGTTTATAAAAATGCTGCTCCAAATGAAGGGTTACGAGAGTTGCTGCGACGCCCTGTGCGTCTATGCGCTGAATTATAGCACATTGTCAAGTGCGGTTCAAGCGCGATGAGGCATGAGGCATGAGTAATAAACGCTGAAAGTAGGGGCGGGTTGCACTCGCCCTGGTGAAGATGCCATTGCCGCCTTAGCCGTGGCTTTTCGGCGGGCAAGGTGATATAATTGCGCCTGCCAGATGCAAATCCCTGTGCAGGAGCAACGAACCTTGAGCAAGGTTAAGCCACTACCGCTGTTCGGCGAACAGCCGCCCGTCGAAGAAGCGCTCCAGCCGCGCAAGTCGCGGGGCGGCAAGCGCGAAAATATAGAGAGCCAGGGTGAAGCGACCCAGGGCGCGATGAATCACGCGCCGATGGGCGACGGTCTGCCGCTGCTGCTGGTACGTGCCGCCGAGGGCGACGCCAGCGGGTTGCGGCCAGCCGCAGATTTCGTGCGCGTTGCGCCGGAGCGCGGCTGGCTGCCGCTGACGATTGCCAGCCTGGGAACGCTGACCGGCGCAGTGGAGTTGTACAAGGCGGCGCGGACTAGCGAGGGGGGGACAAGGCCGCTGCTGGCCCTGACCCTGCCGTTGCGCGTCGGCGAGACGGTCGAGGTCAAGGGCAAGCGTGAGCCAATTGCCGCCACCTCACTGCTGTTGCTGGCGCGGGACGAGCGCGGCTGGGCTAACCTGCTAAAGCTGGCGGGTAAGGGCCACGCGCTTGACCTCGACAGCCTGAACCTGTGCGGCGCCGGGCTGGCGGTGATCAGCCTGGGTTGGGCCGGGGTGCAGCTTGGGGGCAGCAAGAAGGAGCAACTGGCGCTCAACCGTGCGCTGATGGTGGCGAAGCAAGCCTGCGACGGTCAGCTATACCTCGGAGTGGATGTGGGCGAGGCACAGCAGGCGACCCGCTTGCGGAAGCAGGCAGCAGAGCTTGGTCTGCCGCTGCTCGCGCTGCACCAGGCCGACTATATTGACGAGGCCGACGCGCCCGCCTATGCCGCCCTCTGCACCCTGCATGGCCTGCCTGTCCCGACCGAAGGGCGCGTCCTGCTGAGCGCCGATGAGGCCCGCGCCCGCTTCGCGGCATTGCCGGAGGCGCTGGAAGCAGCGGCAAGCCTGGCGGCAGCAACCAGCCTGGCCCTACCCGACACTCTGCTTACGCCACCCAGTGGCGATGCCGAGGCGATACGGGTGCAGTTGGCCGCGACTGAGCCAGCAATCGGCGAAGCGGCGGCAGCGGAGTTGGCGGCGGTCGAGGCGGCGGGGCTGACCTTTGCCTATGCGGTGGCGGCGGAGCTTGCCAGGTTCGTCCGCACCCAGGGATTTGAGGTGCGAGTCAGCCCTGGGCAAGGGGGCGACTGGCTGGCGCTGGCGTTGGGTGTGGGCGCGTTGCCGCCAGGGTTGTTGCCAGTGGCGGGGGCAATAGGGCGCAGCCTCAGCCTTGAGTATCCCAGTGGGCGGGAGCAACAACTACTGAAATATGTCGCCGAGCTTTATAGTGAGCGAGCCTGCCTGCTGCTGCCGCCACCACGCACTGGCCTGCGCGCGGCGTTGCGTGAGGCGGCCAAGGCGAGCAGCGCAAGTGCCGACGACCTGGCTCATCTGCTACGGCTGACAAGCGATGAGGGCGAGATTGACGTTGCGGGTTTGAGCGAGACTAAGCTTGCCCTGCTTACTCTGGCGCGACGGCTGGTCGGGCGACCCCGCGCCGCCGAGAGCGGCAGCCGCAGCCTGTTGCTAACTGCTGCGCCGCTGGGCGAGAGCCTGCCGCTTGAGCAAGGAACGCCGCTGCCCGCGCTGCGCCTGAGCCGCGCGGCACTCGGCAAGCTGGGTGGGGTGCGGATTGACCTGACCGCTAGCGCCGCGCTCGATTTGCTTGACAAGGTGGCCCGGGGCATACGGTCGGGCATCCCACTCGACGATACTGCTACCCTGGCCCTACTCGCCGCGGGTGAGGCTGACGACATCGAGGGTGGCGGCTCGTTGCCGCCGATTGGCAGCCTCGGCGAACTAACTATGGCGCTGGCTGCACAGTTGGCGGTGGGCGACGGTGATGCAACGGCCCGCTGCCTGGCCTGGGATAATTATCGCCTTGCCTACCTGAAGGCACACCAACCGCAACAGTATTTCGCTGCTGCCAGCGGTCCGCTCGGCCTGCACCCGCTTGCCGCCCACGCCGAACACTGGCGGGCAGCAGTCGGCGACGGGCGGCTGTTCAGCAGCGCAGCGTTGCCCTCGCCGGGGAGCGTGGGCCGGGTGCTGGGGTCGCTACGCCGTCTGCGCCGCCTGGTTGCCGCCGATGGCAATCCGTTCATCACTGCGCGTCTGCACGATTTGGAGGGCGAAGTACACGTCTTCGCCTACCCGCCCGCGCACACGCTGTTCGCAGCGCTGGGTGAGGGCAGTCTGCTGCTCGCCTA
>QHBQ01000241.1 GCA_003243865.1 Candidatus Chloroheliales bacterium
GGCACACAGGTAGGCGCCCAGTGTGCGGCGGTCGTTAATCACCGGCACGCCCTCAGCCACCGCCAGACGCAGTAGTCGGGCCAGCGGCGCGCTGGCGCGGTCGGCCAGGCAGACCACCAGCGTAATCTCGCCGCTGGCAAGTAGCTCCTCGCCTGCAACAGCATCGTCGCTCTGGAGCACGGTAAAGCTGGCCTGCTCCAGTTCGCGGCGCACGCTAGCCAGTTCCTCACTGAAACCGCACAACAGCGCCTGGCGGGTGACGCGATCGAAGCAAACGCCTGCCGCCAGCAGCGCCTTGGCGTAAGCAAGCGGGTAGTTGGCGGCGATGCCCATCGTCTCGCCGGTACTCTGCATCTCTGGGCCGGGCAGGGGGGTGAGATCGGACAACTTGCGGAAGGGCAGCACCGGCAGCTTGACCGCCACGCGGTCGCGGCGGAGCGTCGCATCCAGGTCGCGCAGCGGCTGGCCGAGGATGACCTGGGTTGCCAGCGCGGCCAGCGGCACACCTGCTGCCTTGCTGGCGAACGGCACGGTGCGGCTGGCCCGCGCGTTTACCTCCAGCAGGTAGAGCCTGTCCTCGTGTAGCGCGTACTGCGCGTTCATCAGCCCCACGATGCCCAGCGCCTCGGCCAATCGCGCGGTTGCCTGCTCCACCTCGCAGACAGTGGCAGGAGATATAGTGTGCGGCGGGTAGACGCAGGCGCTATCGCCGGAGTGGATGCCCGCATACTCTACCTGCTCCATCACTACGCAGATGGTGTCGCGGCCATCGCTGACTGCATCCACGTCCAGTTCGATTGCGCCTTCGAGGAAGCGGTCAATCAGCAGCGGGTGGCGGCGCAAGTCGGCATCCAAGCCAGCAAAGTAGGCAACCAGCGCGGCCTGGTCATGCACCACGCGCATCCCCCGTCCGCCCAGCACGTAAGATGGGCGCACCAGCACCGGATAGCCAACCCCAGCCGCAACCTCGATCGCCTCTTCTGCCGTGTGCGCGGTACCCCAGGCGGGCATTGCCAAACCCAGCCGACCGGCTAGCTCGCCAGTTTGGCGGCGATCTTCCGCCGCCGCAATCCCTGCGGGCGGGGTGCCGAGTATGGTTACACCGTGCGCCGCCAGCGGCGCGACCAGATTGAGCGCGGTCTGGCCGCCAAACTGGGCAATGACCCCCAGCAGCCCGTCGGCTTCGTGTTCGACGATGTTCAGCACCTCCTCGACGCTGAGTGGCTCGAAATAGAGGCGGTCACTGATGTTGTAATCAGTGCTGACCGTCTCGGGGTTGTTGTTGACCATAATCGCGCCGATGCCCGCCGCGGCAAGCTGGCGCACCGCATGGACCGCCGAGTAGTCGAACTCGATGCCCTGGCCGATGCGGATTGGCCCGCTGCCCAGGATGATCGCTTTGGGGCCAGGCAGCGGCGCGGCCTCGTCCTCGCCCGCGTAGGTGGAGTAGAAATAGGGGGTGCTGGCCGCAAACTCGCCAGCACAGGTATCCACCATCTTGTAAGCGGGACGGATGTTTGCGGCTAGCCTGGCGCTGCGCCCACCAGCGAGCTGCTCGTCGCCAAAGCCGAGCAGTTTGGCAATGAGCAGCGGTAGCCGATCGCGCTGCAACGCACGGCTGGCCGCTTCTATGGCAGCGATGCGGGCGATGAACCAGGGGTGAATGTTGCTAAACTGGCAAATACACTCCTGAGACCAGCCGCGCGCCAGAGCAGTGTAAACTGCCCGCAGCCGCTGGTGGGTGGGTCGGCGGAGCGCGTCCTCAAGCGCCGCGTCATCCATCTCGGCATCAGCTTCGAGCAGATTGGCCCGACCATCGAGGCTACGCAGCGCCTTCTGCAAGGCGGCCTCAAAGCTACGCCCAATCGCCATCACCTCGCCGGTACTCTTCATCCCCACGCCAAGGTGGGGGTCAACCTGGGGGAACTTGTCGAACGGCCAACGCGGGATCTTGACCACCACGTAATCCAGGGCTGGTTCCAGCGCGGCGCTCGCTCCGGTGATGCTGTTGCGCAACTCGTCCAGGGTGTAGCCCAGCGCGATTTTGGCCGCAACGCGGGCAATCGGGTAGCCAGTCGCCTTCGAGGCCAGTGCCGATGAGCGCGACAGGCGCGGGTTGACCTCGATGACCGCCACTTCACCGCTCTGCTGGTTGAGCGCAAACTGGCAATTGCAGCCCCCCTCTACCCCCAGCGCTGACACAATGTCCAGCGCCGCGCTGCGCAGCCGTTGCACGTCGGCGTTGGCCAGGGTCTGAGTAGGGGCAACCACGATCGACTCGCCAGTGTGGATTCCCATCGGGTCCAGGTTCTCCATGTTGCAGATCTGAATCGCGTTACCCCAGCCGTCGCGCACCACCTCGACCTCGATCTCCGCCCAGCCCACCACGCTCTTCTCCAATAGCACCTGACCGACTGGGCTGAGGCGCAAACCGGCGGTAACCAGCCGATGCAGTCCGGCAAGGTCGTGGGCCACGCCACTGCCGGTTCCGCCCAGGCAGAAAGCGGCGCGGATGACCAGGGGGAAGCCGGTGGAAAGCGCAAACTCCTCCGCCGCCTCGATTGCCGTGATCGCCACATGGGGCAGCACTGGATAGCCCAGCCGCTGCACTAGGGCGGCGAACTCATGGCGATCTTCGGCGGCGCGGATGGCGTGGGAGGGGGTGCCAAGCAGCCGCACTCCGTAGCGCGCCAGCACGCCCGCCTGCTCAAGCGCCACCGCCAGGTTGAGCGCAGTCTGCCCACCCATCCCCGCGATGATGCCATCGGGCCGCTCGCGCTCGATAATTGCCGTCAGGGTCGGGGCGGTCAGCGGTTCGAGATAGACCGTATCAGCGGTGTCGCGGTCGGTCTGGATGGTAGCGGGATTGGAGTTGACCAGCACAACCTTGACCCCATCCTCGCGCACCGCCAGGCAAGCCTGGGTGCCAGCATAGTCGAACTCCGCCGCCTGCCCAATCACAATCGGGCCGGAGCCGATAATCAGCACTTTTCTCAGGGTGGGGTCAAGCGGCATGGGTGACCTCCTCGGTAAAGGTGAACAGCGGTTCGCTCTTGAACGCGCAGAACACTTGCGCAGCTAGTCGGCAGTCACCCTCTCAGTAGGGGCGAACCGTTGTTCGTCCCTGCCCTCCCCCAAAGTGGGGGATATAGCAGCGAGAAAGCGGTCAAACAAGGCATCGCTATCAGCAGGGCCGGGGTGAGCTTCAGGGTGCCACTGCACGCTCCAGGCGGGCAGGTAGCGATGAGCGATGCCCTCGACAGTGGCGTCGTTCAGGTTGGTGTGGGTTACCAACACGTCATCAGGCAGCGAGGTGGGGTCTACGCTGTACCCGTGATTCTGGGTGGTAATCAGCACCCGCCTGCTAGCAAGCTCCAGCACCGGCTGGTTGATACCGCGATGCCCGTGCGTCATCTTGAAGGTGCGGGCGCCCAGGGCGCGAGCCAGCACCTGATGGCCGAGGCAGATGCCCATCATCGGCAGGCGGGCCGCGAGTAGCTCACCCACCACCGCTACCGCATAGTCGAGCGCGGCAGGGTCGCCGGGGCCGTTGGAGAGCAGCACGCCATCGGGATGAAGCGCGAGTATCTGCGCCGCGGGAGTGTGGGCGGGCAACAGCCAGACGCCAACCCCGGCGCGGCGCAGCCGCTCCACGATGCTGCGCTTCGCGCCATAGTCGAGTACCGCGATAGTCGGGTGGTCAGGGTGGGCGGGAGGATACCAGGTGGGTGCAGCCACGGTGCAAGCGGCGACCAGGTCAGTTGACAGCTTCGTGTTGCTGGCAATGGCAACCAGGCTGGCAGCCTCGGGCAAATCGGCGGCGTAATCGGCGACTGCCACCGCCGCAGGCATCACCCCATGAGCGCGGATATGGCGCACCAGCGCTCTGGTGTCCACGCCGGTAACGGTGGGTACGCCCGCAGTGGCCAGGAAGTCGCGCAGGTGGCCGCCCGCAGCGTAGTGACCAGCCGACTCGTGTAGCTCCTGGACGATGGCGGCGCGGGCACGCACCGGCCCCTCGCAAGCCGCCGCCGCTGCGCCATAGTTGCCAATCAGCGGGTAGCTAAACATCAGGATTTGCCCGGCGTAGGAAGGGTCGGTCAGCGCTTCCTGATAGCCAACCATGCCGGTCTGAAAGACCAGTTCGCCACTGACGACCCCGGCTACCCCAGCGCCGCCGCCGTTCACCACTGTGCCATCGGCGAGCGCCAGGCGGCTGTAAAGCGGTGGGGATTGATACCGCTCAAGAATAGCGGAGTTGATGCGGGGTGGTGCAACGACAGTGGGTGAGAGCAGTGAGCTTAGGTTAACGGACATGTATACGCCCCTTTCTGGTTTGCTGAATTGGAAGCCTGGGCCTGTAAGGAGCGGAGAGATAGCGGCGCAACGCGGCGGGCAAAAAGAAGTCCCTATCTCCACCCCCAATTTCGGGGGTTGGTGAGATAGGGACGAAGCTGGCGTTTTGTTGGTGCGGGCAAGCCCGCCTTTGTAGCGCGCTCAATAATAACACTCCCTTGTCGGTCTCGCGGGGCCGCTCTTAAAGGTCGCGCTTATTATATCAAATTCGGACCCGATCGTCAAGCCCTGCGAATGCCGCCT
>QHBQ01000465.1 GCA_003243865.1 Candidatus Chloroheliales bacterium
CGCTGGCTGATTTTGCCGCTCTGATATTGTAGATAGCGGTCCCAGCTATAGAAAGTCTCGGTGCCATTGCCAGGCGCAAGACTCCATAGCGCCAGTGCGAACAGCAGCACCGTTGCAGCCACATATCCCGCTAGCAGTGCGCCAGACCCCCTCATCCAGCCTCCTCCGGTGGAGGAGGGGTTTTGCCCCCCTCCCAACGGGAGGGGCTGTGGTTTTGTCTCCCCTCCCGGGGGGAGGGGCTGGAGGTGAGAGTCTGCTGCGCTGTGCTCCCCCAGCTGGCCTCCCCCTTTGGGGGAGGGGTTTTGCGTACTCCCCTCCCATCGGGAGGGGCTGGGGGTGGGTGCGTGCAGCGCAACTTGCTCCCCCACCCAGCCTCCCCCTTTGGGGGAGGGGTTAGCGCGGGTGGCGATTTCGCGCAGGGAGCGGTCAATGATGAAGCCACACAGTATCGAGAGCGGCACCAGAGTGCCAATGTAATGGTAGGGCCAGAGGCGGCCTTGGACCCAGGTCATCCCGAAGGTGGCGGCCAGCCACAGCGCAACCAGTAGCGCGGCGCGGCTGCGTTCACGCGCCGCGCTGTAGATGAGCGCAATTGCGGGCAGCACGTAGTAGAAACGCAGACCGAGCAAGTCAGCCCCGATACGACCCAGCAGGTCGGCGCCAGCAACGGTCAGGCTGTTGCCCGCTCCGCCATAGAAGAAGTTGGCCACGATTGAAACGTCAATCGCCTCGGCCAGTGCGTGGTTCGCCAAGAAGTAGAGCACGAACGGGGCGAGCGCCAGCGCAAAGCCGAGCAGCGCCAACCCCAGCCGCCGCAGTGTTGCTCCCGCCCAGGCCTGCCAGCCGCTGCCGCGCTGCTTGTCAAGCAGGGTATAGAGCGCCAGCCCGCTCAACCCGACGAAGGCGGTGACTTTGATCATCACCGCGATACCCGCGAAGAAGCCCACTGCCACCAGCCAGCCCCAGCGGGTGCGGTAGGGCGGTGAGGTCAGAGCGGACGACGGTTCGCCCCTACCATCCTGCGATTCCGGTAGGGGCGAACTGCGACTCGCCCCTGCCACCCTGCCCGCATCACCCTGTTCAGCCCGCCGATAGCAGTAGGTTGCCAGGATAATGGGCAGCACCATAAAGGTCTCCGACTCCGCGCCGCTCCAGAAGTAGAGCGTGTTGACCGCGGTATGGAACACTGCCCAGGTGATGACTGCGAAGGCGGCGGCGCGGCGGCCAAACAGGTTATCCACCAGCAGGTATAGGAAGGGGATGACCAGCAGAGTGTAGACGAGGTCGCCGATACGCACACCTGCCTCGGTCGCGCCGAACAGCTTCATGATTGCGGCGTAGATGAAGAAAATCAGCGGGGTCTTGTGTTCCCAGAAGTTGATGTACGGCACCTGCCCACGCAACATTGCCCAGCCGGTGTAGGCGAAGATGCCGTTGTCGCGGCCCAGCGGGTAGGCGAGGCTGGGCCAGCCGACCAGCAGGGTTAGCAGCCAGCCGCCACCGATGCCCAGCGCGGGGGTCAGCCAGTTTCGCTTGTGCTTAACACGCATGGCGCGATTATAAGCGGCAGCGGGCATGAGCGTCAAGCACAATCCGCTCAGAACCTAATCTTCTTTGATCTCTAATCGCGCATAACAAACAGGCTGGATAGTATGCTTGGTGGGGCAAAATGCTGAAGCGCCACTAATCTAAGCCTGGGGGTTGGGGCGTCCGACAGGGGCGAACCGTTGTTCGCCCCTACAGACCGGCAACCAACTAAGCCCCCAGCGGGGGTTTGGGGGAGAATCTCGCCAACTCGACCATACTGATCGTTAGCATCAACCCTAACCTGGCGCGAAATTGCTCATGATAAGCATCACTGCATGGCAACTTTTCTCCCCCAACCCCCGCTGGGGGCTTAGTTGGTTGGTGGTCAAGATTTGCCCAACCCTTGCCGGGGGCTTAGTTGGTGGGGGGCAAGATTTCGCTAACCCTCGCTGGGGCATTTTGCTGCTGCTCTAGTAGCGGCGCGGGCCGCGTTTGATGTTGCCGAACAGCAAGTCGGCGATGAACAGCACGATCGCTGCGCCGATAGTAGCGACGACCAGGCTGCCAATCCAACCCAGGCTCTCCCTGACCCCCAGTTGGGCAAACAGCCAGCCACCAACGTATGCGCCGACGATGCCGAGGATGATGTTGCCTCGGCAACCGAAGCCGCGCCCGCGCTGCAGGTTGCCCGCGATCAGTCCAGCCAGCGCGCCGATGATGATCCAGCCGAGCAGGTCAAGGTTGAAGTGTATGCTACCGATGTCCAGGCTTTCCATCTTAGCCCTCCATATATGCTTTCTTTGGTTGCTAACTGGCGATTAGACTACCCAGTGCAGCAAAATGTTGCAGGCATGAGCCACGACAAAGTTAAGAGATGCAAAAAGCCCCCAGCGGGGGCTTAGTTGATCGTCACCTCACTCTTATCTAAAGCCGCCTCCGCCCAGCCGCTGGTTGCCGCTGTAGCCTGCAACCAGCAGCAACACCAAAGCGCCAACCGCTGGGCCGAGCAAGCCCGCACACTGACCCAGCCCGAAGCCGAGGCCGGGGATGAAGCTGATGACAAAGCCACCGATCAACCCTCCCAGTGCGCCCACTACAGTGTTGACCAGGCAGCCTAGCGCCCGCCCCTTCTGCAACTCGCCGAACAGGTAGCCGACCACCGCGCCGATGAAGATCCAAACCAGAAAATCGGCGCGAAAGCCGAAGCCGAAATAGAACATCAAAACGCTCCTTAACCAATTAGCCGAGGTGACGCCGTATTTCTGTAGGGGCGAACCGTTGTTCGCCTTGGCCCAATTTATCGTTTGGTATTACATCTTCGCGGGGTCGCGCAACTCGGCGAGCGCACTGAGCAACATCTGGAAGGCGACCTTGCCGCGCTCGTCGAGACCCTCGTGCGCCTGGGCCAGTTCGCCCGGCCCGATGCGGTCGGCCATCGCCCCAAAGCTAGTCAGCACCTGGTTCGCCAGTTCGCCGTCTTGCAGGCTGGCGGCGTTGCTGAAGGCCTCGGCGTAGAGACCGAGCGCCTTGCTGTTATCGCCCGCCTGCTCCGTCGCTTGCGCCTGGGCCAGCGAGTTGCGGGCCGCCTCGCGAATCTCCGGCCCATGTTCCTCGATGGTACGCTGCTGCAACAGACTCATAATCCCCATCATCCAGCGCTGGTGCTGCTCGTCAAGCTGGCTGGCAAGATGGTTCAGGTCATCGGGTTGCAGACCCTGCAGCAGGCTGACAAAGGCGGCCAGCGCCTCCTCCTTGTGTTCATCGTCCAGCGCGATGTAGATTGCCGCGGCCTCGACCAGCGAGTTGAGCGCCGCGCCATTCTCGCCGTTGCTGGCCGCTTCGCGCCCCTCGGCCAACTGCTGCCCGCCCCGTGCCAATAGTTCAGCCTTCACTTCGGGGCTGAGGTCGGCGGCAGTCTCTGGCCCCTCGTCCTCATTCTCCTCCATCTGCTGCAAGAGGGCGACAAGCTGATCGAGCATCGCGCGATGCTGCTCGTCCATCTGCTGGCTGGCGGTATCGAACGGCTCCTCGCCCATGTCCTGGATGTAGCCCACCAGGCTGTTGAGCGCCTCGCCTGCCGCCTCGTCGCGCAGGCCGATGAACAGGTAGGCCGCCTCGGTCAGCGCGCTGAGGGCGGCTACGGCATCGCCTCCGCCGATCAGCGATTGGCCGATCTGAAGCTGCTGCGCCGCCCGCTGCCGCACTTGCTCGCGCTGCGCGGCGTCGAGTTCCTGCCCGCCCTGCTCGTTGTCATCATCCATCGCTGGACTCGCTCCTTCCTTAATCTCTGGCTTGGCAACTGCGTGAGCAAGACCGTGATCGAGCCATACAGTTCGGGCTAATCATAACCCATGCCGTGCCTATCGTCAAGCAAAGTCAGGATGCAATAAATTTGCGCCCCTACAGGCACGAAGCCCATGTAGGGGCGTGATTTATCACGCCCTGGATCCAAAAAGTAAAAAAACATTATACTGGCATTGCTTGGTTGTGATATAATCTGTAGGAGTTACGCAGATGCATCTGCCCCAGGCACAATTCTGTAGGGGCGAACCGTTGTTCGCCCTGCTCAACTGCGTAAGTCCTAATCTTTTTTGCTGGTGGGCGCATAGGTAGCGCCCCAGGTGCAGCGCGACTTGTCAGCCTATCATTCAAGAAGAGGAAGAATACCGATGAAATACAAACAACTAAGAGCGTGTTTAGAAATTG
>QHBQ01000176.1 GCA_003243865.1 Candidatus Chloroheliales bacterium
GAGTTCGCTCAGTTCGGGCAGATGGAGCGACTCGCGGCGCAGCGCGTTGGGCAGGTTGGCAGCATAATCGTCGGTATCAATCTCCGGCAGGCTGTGGCCAATGCGCCCAGGGCAGCTAAGTTCAAAAATCAGCGATTCCATATCTACTTCTCCTCCGCATAACGTTGCAGCAGCGATACCAGCTTGTCAATCTCGACCTTGCTGGTCATCTCCGTAGCACACAGCAGCCAGCCGTTCGGGATGCGGTCGCTGACATCGTAGCCACCGATGATGCCCGCCTCGTCCCACAGCCGCTTGTTCAAATCGGCGGGCGCGGTTGCGGCTTCGACCACGAACTCGTTGAAGAACGGTGCATTGAAGTGCAGCTTGTAGCCAGGTATCTTCGCCACTTGCTCGGCAAGGTAGTGGGCGCGGTTGTAGCTCAGTTGCGCCACTCGTTGCAATCCCTGCTTGCCCATCAGACACATATATACGGTGCTGCCCAGCGCGATGAGGGCCGAGTTGGTGCAGATGTTGGAGGTGGCCTTCTCGCGACGGATGTGCTGCTCGCGGGTCTGCAAGGTGAGGACGTAGCCGCGCCTACCGTTTACATCCTTGGTCTGGCCCACGATGCGCCCTGGCAGGCTGCGCACGTACTGCGACTTGCACGACATCAGCCCGTTATATGGCCCGCCGAAGTTGACCCCGCTGCCCAGCGGCTGGCCCTCGCCCACCGCAATATCGGCGTCGTACTCGCCGGGTGCCTTCAGCAGGCCGAGCGCAATCGGATAGTAGGCAAGGATGAACAGCGCGCCAGCAGCATGGATGCGCTCCGCTGCGCCGCGCAGGTCGGCGATGCGGCCAAAGAAGTCGGGCTGCTGCACAATCACGGCGGCTACATCGCTAAGATCGGCATCGAGCGGGTCAGCGGTGGCGATAACCTCGATCTTGTGACCATCGGCATAGGTGCGCAGCACGTCAATGCTATGCGGGTGCAGCGCGTTGCTAATCACGATGCGCTTGCGCTTGTTGATCACGGTCGCCATCAGCGCCGCCTCGGCCACGCTAGTCGAGCCGTCGTACATCCCCGCATTGGTAACATCCATGCCGGTCAGTTCGCAGACCAGGGTCTGAAGTTCGTAGATCGCTTGCAGCGTACCCTGGCTGAGTTCGGGTTGGTAGGGGGTGTAGGAGGTCTGGAACTCGCCGCGCTGCTGGATGAAGCGGATCGCCGAGGGGATGAAGTGATTGTACGCGCCAGCGCCGAGGAAGGCCGGGTGAGTCAGCACATCGGCACTCGTCGCGCTGATGCGGCGAATCTCGGCTATTAGCTCAGGCTCACTTAGCGGCGCGGGCAGGTCAATCGGCGCGTTGAGCTTACCGGCAGGCACATCTACGTACAGTTCCTCGATGTCCTTAACGCCGATGGCTCGCAGCATCTCGTCGCGCACTTCGGCAGTGTGTGGGGAATAAACCATGATTGTCTCCTATTGCGATGCTTCGTAGGCGTCGTAGGCGGCGGCATCCATCAGCTTGTCGAGCTGGCTGGGGTTGGATAGGGTGAGCTTGAGCAACCAGGCACCATAGGGGTTCTGGTTGAGCAGCGCGGGATCCCCTTCCACGGCATCGTTCTTGGCGATAACCGTGCCACCGACTGGAGTAAATAGATCGGCAGCAGCCTTGACACTCTCCAACGTGCCAGCGACATCGCCAGCGTTGAGGATGGTGCCAGGGTTGGGGAACTCAGCGTACACCATGTCGCCCAGGTGTTCGACCGCATAGGCAGTCACCCCCAGAGTCGCCTCGCTACCATCCAGCTTGACCCACTCGTGGCTATCGCTGTACTTCAAGTCCGTCGGGTTGTTGGGCATTGCTTTCTCCTTTCAGTGAGATTAAAGGTTAGAGATTAAAGATTAAGGATTAAAGCTGCATCCGCTTTATCTTTAGTCTTTAATCCTTAATCTTTAATCTTTCACGCTTGTACATCGGTCGCGGGCGAACGATAGCGACAACAGGCTTGTCGCGGATGATGATGTTGATCTCGGTGCCAGGGGCGGCGTACTCCGGCTTGACCCAGGCCATGCCGATGTTCTTGTCGAGGGTGGGGGCATAGGTGCCACTGGCAACCTCGCCGATAACCTCGCCCTGCTGGTTGGTGACGGGATAGTGGGGGCGGGCCACGCCGCGGCCGGTCACTTCAAAGTTGACCCACTTCCTGGTGATATGCTCCTTGATTTGCTGCAGCGCCTCCTTGCCGACGAAATCATCCTTGTTCAGCTTGACCGCCCAGCCGAAGCCAGCGGAGATTGGGTCGCGGCCGTTGTCGCCCAAGTCGGCACCGGAGAGGGGCAGGCCCGCCTCCATCCGCAGGGTGTCGCGGGCGCCGAGGCCGACCGGCGTTGCGCCCGCGTCAATGAAGGTTTGCCACAGATGTTCGGCGTGTCCAGGGGGGAAGAATAGCTCGAAGCCATCCTCGCCGGTGTAGCCAGTGCGAGAGATAATCACGTTGTCCACGCCCGCGATCGGGCCGACGGTGAAGTGGTAGAATGTGACCGACTTGAGGTCAACCGGGGTGAACTGTTGCAGAATCCGCTCCGCATCGGGACCCTGGATGTCAATCTTGGCGGTAGCATCAGAGACGTTCTCAAGATCGACATCGTACTGCTTGCTCAACTCCTCCAGCCAGTGGTAGTCGCTTTCGGTTGGGCCACCATTGACCACCACGTAGTAGTAATCGGGGAAGCGGAAGATGATGGTATCATCCTTGACGTCACCGTTCTCGGCGGCGAAGAAGTTATACTGCGCCTGCCAGGGTTCGATGCGCGACAGGTCATTGGTGGTGGCATAGTTGAGCAGCTTGAGCGCGTCAGGGCCACGCACGATGAACTCGCCCATGTGGCTGATGTCAAACAGCCCGGCGTGATTGCGGGTGGCGCGATGCTCCTCGATAATGCCGCTGGGATACTGCACCGGCATCTCCCAGCCGCCAAACTCAACCATCCGTGCTCCCATCCGCACATGGGTATCGTAGAGGGGGGTGCGTTTCAGAGCCAAGTGTGATACCTCCTTATAGAGATTTTAGATTGTACAGCATAAATTGTAGATTGTTCGGGATGTTCGTAGGTAGGGTTGCATTCATCCGCACCCCCACTTGGCCTCCCCCAAGGGGGAGGGGTTTTGCAGGACAAATAAAAATTGACAGGGAAGCAGAATTCGCTTCCTCTGTCAATGCGGCGCTCCCGCAGTGGGGAGAGAGCCATTTCAGAGTGACTAGGCGGGCGGTCTGTTTGCCTGAGAGTTTCGCCTGCCCTGATATGGCAGGTTTGCCCCTTCGGCGTCGGGCGGATGCGGGCAGTGAATGCCACAATCCAGATATTCGCTCGAACTCTCCCGCGCGCGGGGCTATTATAGCACTGGGGGCGCGGGTTGTCAATTCGATTCATATGGGTTAAAATAAGCATATACGCTAACGAGGAGACGACCATGACCGCGATAAGCAAA
>QHBQ01000050.1 GCA_003243865.1 Candidatus Chloroheliales bacterium
GCGCCGATGACCGCCAGCCAGGTTAGGTTGCCTTTGATTGCGGCGACGAAGACGTAATACTTGCCGAAGAAGCCGACCGTGGGCGGGATGCCGGTCAGCGATAGCAGGCAGATGGTCATAATCGCAGTGGGGATCGGCGCCCACTGCGATAGGCCGCTGAAGTCGTCAAGCTCCTCGCCACCACGATTGTGTTGCAGCCAGACGATGATGCCGAACGCGCCCATGTTCATGATGGTGTAGGCGAAGGTGTAGAACAGCACGCTGCTGATCGCGCCGTTGGGGTCGCTGGGGTCGCCGTTGAAGGCGCTGAGACCGAGCAGGATATAGCCGGTGTGGGCGATGCTGGAGTAGGCGAGCATCCGCTTGACGTTGCGCTGGGCCACGCCGACGATGTTGCCGAGAGTCATGGTTAGGATGCTGAGGACGATGATGACCGGCACCCACAGGGTATAGGCATTGCCCAATCCTTCGACCAGGATGCGGATAATCGCAGCAAAGCCCGCCGCCTTCGGCGCAACCGACATGAAGGCGGTCATCGGCGTGGGCGCGCCCTGGTAGGCGTCGGGGGTCCACATATGGAACGGCACCGCCGCAATCTTGAAGCCGAGGCCAGCGGTGAGCAGGAAGACTGCCAGGGTGAGCAGGGTGTTGCCCGCCGCGTTGCCGCCAGTGAGACCGATCAGCTTGCCAATATTGGCGGAGATCTGGGTCAGGTTGGTTGCGCCGGTGAGGCCGAACAGCCAGGTCATGCCGTAGACCAGGATGGCGGTGGCGAAGATGCCGAGCAGGAAGTATTTGACGCTCGCCTCGTTGGAGCGACTATCGCCTCTTGCCCAGCCAGTCAGGATGTAGGTGCAGAGCGAACTCAGTTCGATGCCGACGAAGATGCTAATCAGGTCAACGCTGCTGGCTACTACCATCATACCGACCACGCTCATCGCCAGCAGGGCATAGAACTCGCCGAGCGGCATGCCGAACTCTTCAATATAGGTGGCGGAGTACAGCACCGCGAGGATAGCGGCAATGATAAAGAGCATCTTGAAGAAGGTGCCAACGTCGTCTTGCACCACCATCCCGCACTGCGCCGCGAATCGTGGGTCGCAGGCATTGCTCATGAAGGTGAAAACCCGCCCGCTGTTGAGAAATTGCGGCAGCAGCGCGAGCAATGCGCCGCCGTAGCCCACCAGGGTGATGGTAGTAAGCACCAGCCGCCGCTGCTCCTTCTTGAGGAACAGTTCGATGATGATCATCGCCACCGTTACGGTAATGACGATTAGCTCCGGCAGCACCACCATGAGGTCGGGCGATGCTGGCACCTTGAAGTTGGTCGGGTTCGCTTGCAGTAGCACCGATATGGCTGAGGTCATCGGTTCGCTCCTCTAAAGATAAAATCAAGGCAGGAAGTGCCTCATCCAGGCCAGCAACTCCGTCCCGTTGGTGGTCAGGGCGGTGATCAAGGTGGCATCAGGCTTTTGCAGCACATTGAACAGCGGCGCGGCGTAGACGCCCATTGCCACCGCCAGCAGCACCAGGGTAACAAGGCCGACGCTCTCCCAGGGGTGCAGGTCGGGGAAGCCCGCCGAGCTTGGTTTGGCCGGACCCCAGACCACCCGCTGGAACATCCACATCAGGTAGAAGGCGCTGATGATGATCACCACGCTGGCGATCGCCGCCAGCCAGGGGCTTTTGCCGAAGGTGCCGATGAAGACCAGGAACTCACCGATGAACCCGCTCAGGCCGGGCAGGCCGACCGAGCCGAGCATCAGCACGGTGAACAGCCCGGCGTAGATCGGCATTCGCAGCGCCATCCCGCCCATCGCGGCAATCTCGCGGCTGTGCAGCCGCTCGTAGACGATGCCGACGCAGAAGAACAGCCCGCCGGTGAGCAACCCGTGACTGACCATCTGCAACACCGCGCCGTCAACGCTCTGCTGCGTGCCAATGAAGATGCCCAGCACCACGAAGCCCATGTGACTGACGCTGGAGTAGGCGACCAGCTTCTTGAGGTCGGTTTGCATCAGCGTGACCAGCGCACCGTAGATAATCGCAATCAGGGCCAGAGCAATCATCAACGGGGCGAAGTCGCGCGCGCCCTGGGGCGCAAGCGGCACCGCGAAGCGCAGCAGGCCGTATCCGCCCAGCTTCAGCAATGTGCCAGCCAGCACCACGCTACCTGCGGTGGGGGCTTGCACATGGGCGTCGGGCAGCCAGGTGTGCAGCGGGAAGAGCGGCACCTTGATCGCAAATGCGGCGGCGAAGGCAAGGAAGATGAGGTCCTGGAAGGTGCGGTCGAACTGCGGCGCATCCTTGAGCAGCACCATCCAGTCGAAGCCACCGTAGGGTACGCCATTTGCGCTAGTCATGAACGCGCCGCCGGTGAGGTTCTGGTGCGCGAAGTAGAGCGCGATGATACCCACCAGCATCAGCACGCTGCCGGCCAACGTGTAGAGGAAGAACTTGACCGCCGCGTAGACCCTATTGTCGCTGCCCCAGATGCCGATGATAATCGCCATCGGGATCAGCACCAGTTCCCAGAAGATGTAGAAGGTAAAGAGATCGAGGGCGCAGAACACGCCCAGCGTGCCGGTTTGCAGCACCAGCAGCATGATGTGGTACTCGCGCAGCC
>QHBQ01000127.1 GCA_003243865.1 Candidatus Chloroheliales bacterium
GGCTGGTGCAGGTCGGTGGGGAGGACGCCGATGTAGGGCAGATTGCGGTAGAGGCCGTGCGCGTCCATGCCATAGCCAACCACGAAGCGGTCGGGGATGGTGAAGCCGACGTAGTGGATGGGGATGTCGAGCAGGCGCACCGACTGACGGTCGAGCAGCACGCAGAGACGCAGACTGCGGGGGCGGCGGGCGCGCAGCACGCGCAGCACGTAGCCAACGCTCAGGCCGGTGTCCACGATGTCCTTGACCAGCAGCACATCGCGGCCAGTAATCGGCACATCCAGATCCTTGATGATGCGCACGCTGCCCCCCTGTGGGCTGTAGCTGGTGATGGACATGAAGTCGAAGTTGACCGGGATAGTAGGAGGGATGGCACGCACCAGGTCGGCAAGGAAGAAGACGGTGCCGGTAAGCAGACCAACCATCAGCAGCGATGAGGTGTCGGCGTAATCGTCGCCAATTTGCTGGCCGAGGCTGTTGACCCGCGCACGAAGCTGCTCCTCGCCGATTAGCACCTCGGCGAATGCTGGGCTAGGTGCGATTATCAAACGCCAACCTCCTCAGCGACGGTCGGCGGTGGCTCCTCGATGAACGAAGTGCCGAACAGCCCGAACAGGCGCTGGAAGTCCTTGCGGTATAGCAGTTTGATGTTGATGTCGGGGTAGACTTCACGGAGCAGACGCACCTTGTGGTTCTTACGGGTGACCAGCTTTTGCTTCATGGTGGTGAGTTCGATATAGAGGTCGTATTCGGGGAGGTAAAAATCGGGGGTAAACATCTCAACTACGCGGCCGTCTTGCCAGCGAAGGGGGAAGGAGTGGGGTTCGTATTGCCACTCAATGCGGTAGAAGCTGAGTAGCCTGGCGAACTCTATCTCCGTCAAATTGACGAAGGGATGATGTTTACGCTTCTGCTCGTTATCCATATTGAGGTTTGCCGATTACCTCCTACTGCATTATATCACATCATGTTCAGTTATGCAATAGCTTATAGCACAAATTACCATATTTTGTGGTCCAAAACGCAGATTGGCACAATTCTATATTTTGTGGTCTGAAGGGCAGAGCGGCACAATTCGTTGCTTGCCTTCCTGCGGTTGCGTTGGGCCGGGTAATGGGCTACAATACACCATGCCCGAAGGCTAGAACGACAGGAGAAGGAAACCCGTTATGGCGGAGAGCAATCGCACCATCGAGACGGATACGCAAGCGCAACAAGTGGCGTCCGCGGACGGCAGCAGGGACCGCGAAGTCACACCTCACCTGGAAGTGATGAGCGGGGTGGAGGCGGTGGAAACGCTGGCGAAGCTAAAGCTGGTCAGCCAGCAAAGGGTCTTGCTAGCGCGGTTGCTGATTAGCCTGGTAGTGTTGCCGCTGCCGATATTCACGCTTATTGTGGCGGCAGTGCAGCCCCAGTTCGAGCAAAACCTGTACAAGCACAGTGCCACTGCCGCTTTCTTCACCTTCCTGATACTGGTGGGGCTGTTCGCCTATCATGCCTTCATGTTCTGGTACAACCCATTTGTGCTTGAGGATCGCGACCTGATCCGCCGCAAGGAACAGGTCATCAATGCGCTATCGCTCACCCTATCCATCCCCGGCGTGGGCGGGTTGCTGTTCACCGTAATTACCGGCACCAGCGCCAGCACCGGGTTGTCGCTGCTGGAGCAGCTGGGGCAGCGCTTCCCGCTGCAAGGCTGGGGGGGCGCACTGCTGCTGGGGGTGCTGGTAGCCTGGCTTGTCTGGTTGTTCTACAACTATATGCCATTGGCGCAGAGGTTGGCCCGAAGAGCGCGGGGCCGCGAGGGCGGACTGATAGCGCGCAGCCGCGCTTGGCTGGGCGAACAGTGGCAACGGCTGGTTAGTATTTGGATACAGTGGCGTGTGCGCATCATTCTGCTGGTCAGTAGCTTCCTCTCGATTGGCCTGCTGATGAGCTTTCTGGTTAACTACCTGCGCGCTGGCGTGGGGCTGGATTGGGCAGTGGGGGCGGTGCTAATTGCGCTATTCCTGATGCAGGTGGCGGGCGCGCTCGCCGTGCGCCTGGGCAGCCCAACGGCGCTAATCTGGAGCAACGGCGCAACCTTCACCCTGCTGTTTGCGGTCGAGTCACTCACCCGCCACGGCGCACTGGCAGGGGATCGCGTCTTGAGTCACTGGGTGGCCTGGGGTGTCATCATCGAGGTGCTAGCCGTCTTTACCCTGCTGGTGCGACGAATGCGCCAACTGTCGCCTAATGGCGCGCGCATGCAGGCGTTCAAGCAGGCTTTGTAGGAAAGAGGCTATATGACCGAGGCTATTCCCCCGATCACCTCCCGTCAGTATCAAAATGAAGCCGATTACGCGCTGATGCGGGCGCTGCTGGTTGAGACCTACGCCCTGGGCCAGCACAAGACCGATTGCAGCATCGGCGAACTTGACTGGTGGCGCGGCACTGCCGATGACCCCAATGCGACCATCCTCGCCCGCCTGTGGCTGTATGGCGAACAGGTAGTCGGCATCGTCTGGCCGCGCCGCGATGAGGTTGACCTGATGGTGCATCCCGATTACAAACCAATCGAGGATGAGATGCTGGCCTGGGCCGAGCAGCAACGCGCCGCTGAAGAAGCCGATGGCTCAGTGACCCTCACCGCCTGGGCGTTCGAGAGCGACGCGCCGCGCATCGCCACCCTGGAGCGGCGCGGCTACCAGCGCGGCGACAAGTTCCTCTATTACCGCATCCGCGACCTCGACAACATCCCCAGCGAGGCGATGCTACCGCCAGGCTACACCATCCGCAATGTGCAGGGCGAGGCTGACATCGAGGCGCGGGTTGCGGTGCATCGCGCCGCCTTTGCCCCTTCGCGGATGAGCATTGAGAAGCACCGGCGGGTGATGGCTTTGCCCACCTATCGGCCCGATTTGGATCTGGTGGTAGTCGCCCCCGACGGCAGCTTCGCCGCCTTCGGCATCGTCTGGTTCGACGCAGCCAACCGCGCTGGCACTTTCGAGCCGGTTGGCTGCCACCCCGACCATCGGCGGCTTGGCCTAAGCCGTGCGCTAATGTACGAGGGGCTGCGCCGCCTCAAGCAGCTAGGCGCACACGCCGCCCATGTCGGCTCCTTCGACGAACCAGCGGCGGTGGGGCTGTATCAGGCGGTGGGCTTCAGGGTAATTGACCGCAATTATGCGTGGCAGAAGACGGTAAGAGGAGCATGAGAAAATGATTAGAGAGATGATCCAGTGAGCCTATTTCTGGCAGAGAATTAACAAGGGTGGTATAATTGCGGTGAACTAATAGTCCCTACGTGGCAGTATGTATTAAGGTGGGGGCGCCATTGCCCCAGCGGAGATGAGACGGATCTTAGCGAGATTGCGCCGGGGCAGGAACCTTGCCCAAACCTCCAGTGTATCATAAGCGTATAGAATATGCAGAATAATTTGAGAGGAAACAGCTTACTATGGAAGATGTGAAGACGGTCGGCGAACGGCTGATGCGCAACGTGGAGAAGGTCATTGTCGGCAAGCACTATGAGGTGCAGAGCGTGCTGGTCGCGCTGCTATGTCGCGGCCACGTACTGATCGAGGATGTGCCAGGGGTGGGCAAGACGATGCTGGCAAAGAGCATCGCCCGCAGCCTGGGCTGCACCTTCCACCGCATCCAGTTCACCCCCGACCTGCTGCCCAGCGATGTCACCGGCGTGAGCATCTACAACCAGAAGACCACCGAGTTCGAGTATCGACCCGGCCCGGTGATGGCCCAGATCGTCCTAGCCGATGAAATCAACCGCGCCACGCCCAAGGCGCAGTCGGCGCTGCTCGAAGCGATGGAGGAACAGCAGGTCAGCGTGGACGGTGTGACCTACCCGCTACCCCAGCCCTTCATCGTGCTGGCAACCCAGAACCCGATCGAGTACGAGGGCACCTTCCCCTTGCCTGAGGCGCAGCTCGACCGTTTCCTGATGCGCATCTCGCTCGGCTATCCCTCGCGCGCCGACGAGGTGGAGATCCTCGACCGCCAGCAGCAGCGCCACCCACTCAACGACTTGGAGCAGGTGGTGGAGAGCAATGAGCTGCTCCAGATGCAGGCAGCGATCAGGGAAGTGTACGTTGATCGGCTGATCAAGGAGTATATCGTCAACATCGTGGAGGCGACCCGTAAGCACCCCGACGTTTATCTGGGGGCCAGCCCGCGTGGTTCGCTGGCGCTGTATCGCACCTGCCAGGCTTACGCCGCCGTAGTGGGGCGCAACTATGTCATCCCCGACGACGTGAAGGCGTTGGCTGCACCGACCCTCTCCCATCGCATCATTGTCAA
>QHBQ01000478.1 GCA_003243865.1 Candidatus Chloroheliales bacterium
AGCGGCAATAGAGATGCAGCGAATGTTGTATAATGCGTGTGAGTTAACCCGAAACCGTAATTTGAGGAGCAAACAATGATTAACAACCCGCCCGCCTCCGACCCTCTCCAATCCGCGCCCGTGCCTCAGCATCACCGCGACCACGATGTCTTCCTGCTGCCCACCCGCGTAGACCGCCTGCCCGACGGCAACTACGCAATCGCTTCATCGGGGCTGCCGGGCCTGGCGCTGATAGCTGCCGACCTGATCTACGGGCTGCTCAGTTACGAGCAACTGGCCCGCACCAAGCGGGTGCAGTTGTTCAATACGCTCAAGCCGGTACACTGGCGCGATGCGCCGTTCGAGCTCGATATCGTGCTGCTGGTTCCCTTCAATGCCGACAATGTTGAAAACTATCATGCCACCATCCGCGTAGAATCAACGGGGGCCGATAACTGGCATATCACCTGCCACGAATTGCCGGGCATCAGCGTCACGGGTGCGAACTTGGCCGACGCCTTGCGCGACATCGGCCCGCGTCTGGTCGAGGGCATCAGGGCATGGAAGACCAGCGGCAAGCCGTTCCATAGAGACCTTTGCCCGCTGACCCAGGATCGGCTGCCCGATACTTTCACGATTACGATGGTGCGTTTAGAGGTAGATCATGCAATGGCGAAGAAGGCAGCAAGCCTTTGATTTGCAGGCCCACACTGCGTTTAACCCTGAAGTTAACCAGGCGCTCCTTGATGACCTTGCCGCCGCGCAGGTATATTGCCAGGCATTCATCAAGCGACACGCCCGCAGCTTCTATATGGCCTCGCTGCTGCTGCCCGCTGCCAAGCGCCGTGCGCTCTGGTCAATCTATGCCTTCTGCCGCTACACCGATGACCTGGTGGACAACCCTAACCTGCGTGACCACCCTGCCGCCGCGCTCGACGACTGGGAGGAGCAGATCCTCAGCGGCCAGCCGCGCCACCCGGTTGCGCTTGTCTACAGGGATGTCGCTGCCACCTATAATATCCCGCTTGGCCTGGCTCGCGAACTGATTTCGGGTGTGCGCATGGACCTCGAAGCCAGCGAGTACCAGACCTGGGAGCAACTACGCCAGTACTGCTATCGGGTCGCCTCGGTGGTGGGCCTGCTGCTGCTGCCGATACTGGGCAGTCGCGACGAGCAGGCGGCGCAGTATGCGATTGACCTGGGGATTGCGATGCAACTGACCAACATCCTGCGCGACGTGGGTGAGGATGCGCGGATGGGCCGCGTCTATC
This sequence comes from Candidatus Chloroheliales bacterium, assembly GCA_003243865.1. Next base: position 1,251 of record QHBQ01000478.1, read on the forward strand.
TGCCCAGCGAGGATCTTGCCCGATTCGGCTATGACCACGAGCGGCTGCATGGAGGGGTAGTGGACGACAGCTTCTGTGCCCTGATGCGCTTTGAGATTGACCGCGCCCGCACCTACTACAACAGCGCCCAACTGGGCATCGCCCTACTCGAACCCTCCACCCGTGCCTCGATACTGGCCGCGGCACTGCTCTACAGCCGCATACTTGACCGCATCGAAGCGAATGGCTACAATGTCTTCACCCGCCGCGCCTACCTGAACTCGCGACAGAAGCTGGGCCAGTTCGTCACCATCCCATTGCGGCTGCGTCGCCTCACCCGCTGGCGTGAGCAAGGGATTGAGCCCGGCGCGTTCTAAAGGGATTGCGATGTTGAAGATAAGGCTGCTTGGCAACTTTGAGCTAGAGTATGAGGGCAGGCAGTTGAAGCTGAACGCGCCGCCGCGTGCCGTCTCGCTGCTTGCCTGGCTACTGCCCCATCCCTCGACCCAACCGCGTGAGCAGCTAGCCGCGCAACTGTGGCCCGAGTTGCCGGACGAGGCCACCCGCGCCAACCTGCGTCGCCACCTCAATCACCTTACCCATGCCCTCCCGCCTGCCACCGACCGCCCCTGGCTCATCATCACTCGCAACACCGTGCAGTGGAACCCGGCGGCAGATTGTTGGCTCGATGTATCCGCCTTCGAACGAGCCTGCGCTGAAAATGACCCCGCTGTTACGGAACTCTATCGCGGCGACTTGCTCACCGATGTGTTCGACGATTGGCTACTCTATGAGCGCGAACGGCTGCGCAATCTCTACCTTGCTGCTCTCGAACGCCTGGCCCGCGATGCCCTAGCGCAGCATCGCTACACTGAGGCGACTGGCTACGCCCGACAGATGCTCGATACCGACCCGTTGCACGAGGATTACATTCGCCTGCTGATGAGCATCCGCTATGCGGCGGGCGACCGTGCCGGGGCCATCGCCGACTATGAACGCTTCCGCCGCGAATTGCAGGGCGAGCTTGATACCGAACCGATGCCGGAGACGCTTACCCTCTACGAAGCGATTGTCCACAACGCCAGCCTGCCGCAACTGGCCGCCAGCAGCACCCCCGCCGCTCCCGCCGCCACATCACATCAGCGTAAGCCCTTCATCCTGCCCTTTGGCGGGCGCGACCGCGAGATGGCGCAGCTAACCGAGGCGTGGCAGCAGGCGCAGCAGGGGCATGGCGGGCTGGCGCTACTCAGCGGCGAAGCCGGTATCGGCAAGACTCGCCTCACCGCCGAGATGAGCGCGATGGTGCTGGCCCAGGGCGGCAGGGCGATACGCGGCGCGGCGGCGGGCGACTCCTTTCCCTACCAGGCAATCGTTCTCGCCCTCCGTTCCGCCCTACCCCTGCTGGCGGCGATTGACGCCGATCCCGCCGAACTCAGCGCCCTGCTCCCCTTGCTGCCAGAGTTGCGCCAACGTCGTCCCGACCTCATGCCCCTACCACGCTTGGAACCGCAGCATGAGCGCGACCGTCTCTACTTTGCTCTCACTACCTGCATCGCGGCCATCAGTAAACCCCGCCCCCTGCTGTTCATCATCGAAGACCTGCACTGGGCGGGAGCCGCGACCCTCGATTTCCTACGCTTCTTCGCCGCTCGCCTCAGCGAATATCCCCTCTTGTTGCTTGCCACCTACCGCGAAGGTGAAGTGGAGCGCAGCCATCCCCTCCATGAGTTGCGCCGCACGCTCGGGCAACTGCCCCTCGCCCAGCACCTGGCCCTCACGCCCCTAGGTGAAGCGGCAGTTGAGGCGATAGTGTCACAGGTGGCTGGGCTGCAAGGTGAAGACCTAGGCGCACAATTGTACGCTGAGGGTGAGGGCAATCCGCTCTTCCTCAGCGAGTTGATCGCTGACCGACTGGAGGGTGGCGCCGCCTCATCCGCCCACACGGGAGTACACGCGCTTATCAACGAACGCTTCGCCCGCCTGCAGCCCAACACTCGCCTGCTGGCCGAGGTTGCCGCTGTTGCCGGGCCATCCTTCGATGCTGACCTGGTGCGCGAAGTGGCTGGCTGGAACAGCGGCCAGGCGCTAGCCGCGCTCGACGAGTTGCTCGACCGCAGCCTGGTGCGCGACGAGGGTAGGC